>DASQJS010000402.1:0-23567 GCA_035630995.1 Steroidobacteraceae bacterium
GACGTCTAAGTTTCGTGAGCGCACCTTCGTGCGCGCCCAGGAACTTAAGCGTGTTTGACGAAATGCCTGCCGTCGCCGACGAGCGACAGACAACCAGCGCCCCACGCGAATACACCCGCGCTCCTCCGGAGTACCGGGTCATTCCTTGCGGCAGAGGCGACGCGCGTCGCGCGGAAGCCGAGGCTTTCATCCGCAAGCGTTTTCTGCGCAGCCACGGCGCCCACATCGCAACCTTCATGCCGACGCTTATGTTACTGACCGGTGTCGACAGCGAACTCGTCGCGGCCGCGGGTTTCCGGAGCGCTGCGCAGGAGCCGCTGTTTCTCGAACGATATCTGCCTCTCGCCATCGAGCAGGCAATTGCGTCGCAATCAGGCGCGCCCGTGCAGCGCGCGGAAATCGTCGAGGTTGGCAATTTCGCGGCACTGGATTCCCGCCGCGCGAAGATTCTCATGTCGTTCATGCCCGCCTATTTTCTCGAAGGCTCCGCCCGTTGGCTCGTGTTCACGGCCACGTCTTCCATCCGCAGGATCCTCTCCGCGATGGGCGGGCGCTGCCTGGAGGTGGGCACCGCCGATGGCGCCTGCGTCGCCGGAGGCATTGATGAGTGGGGCCGCTATTACTCGACCGACCCGCGCGTGATGGCCGGCTTCCTGCCATTGGCGAGACGCATCCCGGAATTGTGGAGGACGCATCATGGAAATTGATCCCCTGCTCGCCGAGACGCCGCGGCTCACGCCGGGGCGGATCGCGCTCACCGATGGCATCCGTTCGATCACCTACGGCCAGCTTGGGTCGATCGTGCGGACCGAAGCCGATCTCTTGCGCGAGGCCGGCGGCCTGCGTTTCGGACTGCTCGCGGAAAACGGTTGCGACTGGGCGGTCGCGGATCTCGCGGTCCATCACCTGAATCGCGTAAATGTCCCGCTGCCCGCGTATTTCACCGCGGCGCAGATGCGCCATGCGATCGACGATGCAGGCGTCGACACCCTGATCACCGACCGGCGCGATGAAGTCCTGGACAGATGGCCGGAGTTCTCGGTGGCAGGCACGTTGTCGTCGAACGGACTCTCCGTCCTGCGTCGTGCGGTGGAACCTGAGCAGCGGCGCGCGGTTCCCTTCGGAACCACCAAGATCACGTATACCTCTGGCAGCACGGCGGACCCGAAGGGCGTGTGTCTGCCCGGCGCAGCACTGGACCGCGCCTCGCGCGCGATGATGCAGATCACTTCGCCGATCGGCATACGTAGGCATCTGTGCCTCATGCCACTACCGACGTTGCTCGAAAATCTTGCGGGCATCCATGCTCCGCTGCGTGCCGGCGCCACCTGTGTCGTCCCTTCGAGCATCGACACGGGCATGAGTTATGGCGCGCTGGACCCTCAACGCCTGCTCAGGTCACTCACGCTGCACCGCCCGGAGAGTCTGGTCCTGGTGCCCGAGTTGTTGCGGCTCATCGTGCGCGCCGCGCAAGGCGGATACGCGCTGCCGGACTCGCTCAAGTTCATCGCGGTGGGCGGAGCGTCTGTCTCGCGCAGCCTTCTCGATGAAGCCGCCGCGCTGGGGCTTCCGGTCTTCGAAGGTTACGGCCTCAGCGAATGTGGCTCCGTCGTCTGTTTGAATACTCCGCAGGCGAAGCGCCTCGGCAGTGTGGGCCGCGCCCTGCCGCACGTCAGCCTGTCGCTCGGCAGAGGTGGTGAGCTGCGCGTCTCGGGGTGGGTCATGTCCGGCTATCTCGGCGACTCGCAGACCGAAGGGCCGCACGAGATCGCGACCGGCGATCTCGCGGAGATCGATGCGGACGGTTACGTCTACATCCGTGGCCGGCTGCGCAATATCTTCATCACGAGCTTCGGTCGCAATATGTCGCCGGAGTGGATAGAACGCGAACTCGCACACGAACCCGCGATCCGCCACGCGCTGGCGATCGGCGAGGGATGCCCGGACGTGCGCGCCCTCGTATGCCCGGCGAAACCGGAGCTCGAGCAGACTGCAATCGAGCACGCGGTCGAGCACGCGAACGAACGGCTGCCCGACTACGCGCGCGTGCGCCATGTCGTGCGCATGCCCGAGGCACCCACCATTTCGAATGGCTTGCTGACCGCCAACGGGCGGCTGCGCCGCGAGCGAATCCTCGAAAGATTTGGTGCCCTGCTGGAACAAGCCGCCTGAATACACCGGAGAACCCTTGTCTAACTTCACTGAACTTGCCGCTCGTACGGCATCCGCCCGGACACAACTGCAGACGACTCCAGTCATCGCGCGCGCGTTGCGCGGTGAGGTGACGCGCGAGTTGTACCTGGACTTCCTCACGCAGGCGTATCACCACGTGCGACACACCGTGCCGTTGCTCATGGCGGTGGGCGCCCGTCTGCCGGCGCGGCAGCTGTGGCTGCAGAAGGAACTCGTCCACTATCTGGAGGAGGAGCTGGGTCACGACGAGTGGATCCTTTCGGACATCGCGACCGCCGGCGGGGATGCCGATGCGGTTCGCAACGGCGCACCATCCGTCGAAACTGATGCGATGGTCGCCTATGCCTACGACACGGTGATGCGCCGCAACCCCGTCGCGTTCTTCGGCATGGTCTATGTGCTCGAAGGCACGAGCGTGGCCCTGGCGCTCAACGCCGCCGACGCCGTCCAGCGCACGCTGGCGCTGCCAAACAAGGCGTTCACTTACCTGCGCAGCCATGGCTCCCTCGACCAACAGCACATCGGTGACCTCGAGAGTATTGTCGATCGCTTCGACGCGTCCACCGACCTGCCGGCCGTCGTGACGTGCGCGCGCGCCATGTTCCGGCTGTATGGCAACGTGTTCCGTTCGCTCGAATCCGGAGAAACCGCGGGCGCGATGCTGCTCCAGGGGGCCGCATGAAACTCGATGTCATGCGCGTACTGCTCACCGGCGCCACCGGCGGAATCGGCAGCGTCATCGCGAAGCGCCTGCTCGAAGAAGGCGCCCACGTGTTGCTCGTCGCTCGCGATGAGGCGGCGCTCGCGGCACTCGTCCAGTCATGCTCATTCGCGAGCGATCGGGTACAGGCTCACAGTGTCGATATCACGCAAAGCAAATCACGGACCGCGCTTTGCGAGGTCGCGCGGCAATGGCATGGCGGCGTCAACGTGCTCATCAACAACGCCGGCCTCAACACCTTCTCGATGTACGAGGAGCTGACCGAGGATCAGATCGACCAGACTCTCGCCGTCAATCTGCAGGCTCCCATGCACCTGTGCCACGATCTCCTGCCGTGGCTGCGCACACGCGAGTCGGCGGCCATCGTCAATGTCGGCTCGGTCTTCGGCTCCATCGGCTTGCCTGGCTACGTGGCTTATTCCGCCACCAAGTTTGCCATCCGCGGGTTTTCCGAAGCGCTGCGCCGGGAACTCGCCGACAGCCGCGTCATGGTGAAACATCTTGCACCGCGCGCCACGCGGACCGCGATGAACACCGCCGCGGTCGTGGAGATGAACTCACGTCTCAAGGTCGCGATGGATCCGCCCGAGCGCGTCGCGCGCGAGCTCATCGCACTATTCAAGCGCCGTCGCAGTTCAGCAGTCGTCGGTTGGCCCGAGAAGGCCTTCGTCAAGTTGAACGCCGTGCTTCCCGGCATCGTCGACCGCGCGGTGCGCGGCCAACTATCCATCGTTCGCGCATTTGCCCGCCGCTTGCGCCCCCAGGAGATATTTTCCAAATGAACATCAAGACTACGCTGCACAACTGGTTAGAGACATTGGCGATAGCCGTCGCGTTCCTGCCGCTCGCGTTCCCGGCGCTTGCCGAGGATGCCCCCTTCACCGCGGAGCTCACGGGCATCCAGCAAAGCTGGGACCAGGCCAACTACCGATCCGCGAATGCGGAAGACAAACAGCGGCAGCTCGAAGCTCTGTCGGCGCGCAGCGAAGCGCTCGTTCACAAGTATCCGCAGCGCGCGGAGCCTCTCGTGTGGGAAGGCATCGTGTTGAGCACCTACGCGGGCGCCAAGGGCGGCCTCGGAGCGCTGTCGCTGGCGAAGAAATCGCGCGACTGTCTGCTCGAAGCCACGCGAATCGATGCCGCCGCGCTACGGGGTTCGGCATACACGAGCCTCGGTGCACTGTATTTCAAGGTCCCGGGCTGGCCCATCGGATTCGGCGATCGCGACAAGGCAACCACCTTCCTGAACAAGGCGCTTGCGCTCAATCCGGACGGCATGGACCCCAACTACTTCATCGGCGAGTTGCTGTACGAGCAGGGAGAGTATTCCCGCTCGCTGCAACATCTGCAGAAGGCGCTGGCGGCGCCACCGCGCCCCGATCGGCCCGTCGCCGATGCAGGGCGGCGGGCGGAGATCAACACGCTCATCGCAAAAGTGAGCTCGAAACTCCAGTGAGAGCTGCATCCCGGCGCTCAACTTCCTGACGAAGTACGGTGGCGCGCGCGGTTCCGGGCCTAGGGTTGCAGCGTCGTATTGAACAGGTATTGGCTGTCGAACTCAGTCTTGTCGCCGGCCTTCTTGCCCTTGACCGGTTGCAGTCGCGCCGAGAGCGGCTTATTCCATTTCCACGCCAGCGCCGCGACGTCGCCGAAGATTTTCGCGAGACGTTCTTCGCTGACATCACCGGGCAACGGAACGGTATCGAGCCCGGTCCCGCACACCGCGGAATACGCGAGCACGGAATCGATCGCATAGGTGTTCTCGGCCCAGCGTTGCGCGAGACGCTTGTCTTCCATCACCGGCAGCATCAGTCCCGAATAGCCGACCTGCTTCACTTTCACTGCCTTGACGGCCGACGTAATGGCGAGCACCGCAGTCATCGTGCCATTCGCGCCGAACTTCGAACCCGTGTAGCGCTCGATCGCATCGCCGATCGACGTATCGCCGAGTGGCGCCGGCGTGGGATCCACACCGGCAAAGCTCCAGCCAGTGGCCGCGGCGACGGCCTCGCCTACTTGCTCGCCAACCCTGGCGTGGATCGTCAACTGCCGTGCGAGCTCCGCCACCGACGCGTCGAAATCACCGTGAGTCACGCCGAATACTTCCTGCACGACGTTGGCGCTTTCAAATCCCAACGAAAACAGTTTTCCGGCGCCAGTGTGATAAGCACCCGGATAGAAAGGCCCGAGCGGCTTGAGCATGGCGGTTGCCGTGAACTGAAAATTGCCCTGGCTGCGCGGACTGTTGTCCGTCAGGTAGCGCACGAGCTTTGCCGACTCACGGATGGTCTTCCAGTGGATACCGTCGTCGTCAGCAATGATGGCGCTCGCATTGAGATTCGGCATCGTGGAAAGCACCCGCGCCAGCAGATGCATCGCGGCGGGATCGTCCGTGTCGTGCAACATCGCCGGACCGACATTCGCCGCGAAACCGGCCTTTTGCGACAGTTCGTCGAATGAGCGGAGGAACGCGAGCGCCTCTTTGTCCGGGAGGCCCTTCACCAGCTCCGCGAATGGCTGGGTCACGATGCGAACGGTTTGCGTCTCGTAGCCACGCTTCGCGAAGTCGGCTTTCGCGGCGTTGAGCACCTTCATCGCCTCCTCGACCTGCTTTTCGTAGGTCGAGCGATCGAGGCGTACGAACGCCGTAATCGCCCGCACGTTCGGCTTCGAGGCATCAGGTGCGGCGAGCGCTGTGGTTGAAACGAGCGCACAGGACAGGACCAAGGCGATCAGGTTTTTCATGGCCACATCTTACATAGGCCCTTCAGCAGGGGTTCAGTTGTCGCCGACGACAATGGCAGCCGTCCCTCTCTCACTTTGGAGGGAGACGCATCCACTTCTACGGGGGATGCGTACTTTGAGCTGACCGCGCATTGTTAGCGCCAGGATCTGAAGGAGCCCAACATGAAGCGTCCCAACCCAAAAATGCACATGCCGCAGCACGACTACGGTCAGGCACTGCAAACCGCCGTGTCATGGCTGGGCGAGCGCTACCTGCTGGCGGAGCCCGTATCGCGGCGCATCGAGGAGCCCAAGCCGTTCTTCGTCGTGCAGCAGTCCTGGCACGAGCCGCGGCGCACCGTCGGACCGCGCAGCCGAAGGCACTGAGATGCCCGCTCCGGGTTAGTCACCCGAAAACGTCCGGGCTGGTACGTCAGTCCAGCGCCCGTGCTAGAAGGCCTTGCCAGCGCATGTAATATGCTCTGCGCCACGGCAACTTCATGAGCACGGAACCATGACCATCCGAAACTTCGCGCCCCGCCCGATGAAGCTCAGCGTATTGACCGCTGCATTTCAGGAGCTGACACCGCGCGATCGGCGCGACCCTGATCCGGATCTGGCCATCGAAGAATGGCTGGAGTTCGCCCGGGACATCGGCTCACCCAACATCCAGCTTTCTTCCGCGCTGCATCCGACTTTGAGCGATGTCCCGCCCGAAGCAATGCTCGACCCGGTGGCCAACACGCTCGACCTGCGCGCGCCTTTCGACAAGAGCCGCGCGGCCCGCGTGCTGAAGGCCATGAAGGCCACCGGCGTCGGTCTCTCCGACCTGGGCTATTTCGACAACATGCTCACGGACGACGTGACCGCGCGCAAACACAAGCACGACTTCATGTTGCGGGTGTTCGATGCCGCCGCGCTGTTGGGCGCCAACGCAGTATGCGGTTTCGTCGGCCGCAATATCCGGCTCGAAATGGACGAGAACCTCGTCATGTTCGAGCAGCAGTTCATACCGCTGCTCAAGGAAGCGAAGGCCCGCGGCCTCACCTACCGCGTCGAGCAATGCCCCATGCCGGGGTGGAATACGCTCGACCGCTGGCACAACAACATCGCGTACGCGCCGGGTCCCTGGATCGCCCTGCATCGCATCTGCGAGAAACACGGCGTCGGTGATCAGTTCCGCATTCATTACGATCCATCGCACGCCATCCTCATGGGACAGGACACCCGTTCGCTGTTCCAGTACCTCAAGGATGAGGGCTATGGATTCCTGATCGGTGGCTTCCACGTCAAGGGCCAGGTCGTCGACTCCCGCGGCGTCTCCGCGTGGGGCTATGGCGGCCAGACGATGCAGCGCGGCGACTGGAAAGACGGCAAGCCCTCCACCAACCCCGCGGACGCCGCCAACGCGTGGAAGAAGCAGGTGGTGCTCGCCGAACACGAGCTGCCCGGCACCGCGCGCCACGATCCCCTCGCCTATCTGCAGAATCGCACCGTCGATTGGCTCGACCACCAGCTTGCCGCGCGCGAGCTGTTGTCGATCGACCCCGCGGACACCTATCTAGTCGTCGAGCACGAGTATCCGCCGGCTCGCATCCAGGACAAGGCCCGGCTCGCTCCGATCTTGAAAGGCTCGCTCGCGTTCGTGAAGGCCATAGACGAGGCCGCCGCGGCGATGTTCGCGCTCCAGCATGAGGTGATGGCGGCCCAGGGAATTCCAATCCAGGGCAAGGGCCGCGAGGCGTATCGCTCGTGATTGGAGCCCGGCTGAGCGCGATGATGTTCCTGCAGTTCTTCATCTGGGGCTGCTGGTTCGTGACTCTGGGAACGTTTCTCGCGGCCAACTTCCAGGCGAGCGGCGCACAAACCGGGCTCGCCTTCTCCACGCAGTCATGGGGCGCGATCATCGCGCCGTTCATCATCGGGCTGATCGCCGATCGGTATTTCAACGCCGAGCGCATTCTCGCGGTGCTGCACCTCGTCGGCGCCGTGCTGATGTACCAGATGTTCAAGGCGCAGGACTTTGCGCAGTTCTATCCCTATGTGCTCGCGTACATGATCGCGTACATGCCGACGCTGGCCCTGGTCAACTCGATCTCGTTCCGCCAGCTCACCGATCCATCGCGACAGTTCTCGCTGGTACGCGTGTGGGGCACGGTGGGCTGGATCGTCGCCGGACTCGTGATCAGCTTCGTGTTCCATTGGGATTCGCAGGAGGCCGTGGCAAGCGGCGCGCTGCGCAATACGTTCCTGATGGGCGCGGTGATGTCGCTGCTGCTCGCCATTTTCAGTTTGACGCTTCCCGCCACACCGCCCACGGTAGCCAAGGGCGGGTTTTCGCTTCGCGGCGCCCTGGGACTCGATGCGCTGAAGCTGCTGCGCGACCGGAACTTCGCCGTGTTCTTCGTCTCGTCGGTGCTGATCTGCATCCCGTTGGCCTTCTACTACCAGAACGCCAGCCCGTTCCTGACCGAGATCGGCACCGCGAATGCCACCGGCAAACTGACCATCGGTCAGATGTCGGAAGTCGCGTTCATGCTGTTGTTGCCGGTCTTCCTGCTGCGCTTCGGCATCAAGAAGACGCTGCTGTTAGGAATGCTCGCCTGGGCGGTTCGCTACGTCCTGTTCGCCTATGGCGGCCAGGACAACATCTCCGTGCTGTTGATAATCGGCATCGCATTGCATGGGATCTGCTACGACTTCTTCTTCGTCTCGGGCCAGATCTACACCGATTCGAAGGCCGGCGAGCATTACCGCAGCGCCGCTCAGGGCATGATCACCCTGGCGACTTACGGCGTCGGCATGCTGGTCGGGTTCTCCTTCGCCGGAAAGATCGCTGATCAATTCAACGTCGACGGCCAGCATGACTGGTTTCAGATCTGGCTCTACCCAGCTGGGATTGCCGCTGTGATCCTGGTTTTGTTCGCGTTGCTATATCGAAACGAGTCCATCACCTATCAAAAGCCGGATCTCGATTCCCGACGCCCAAGCAGGTAATGTGCGGGCCGCATGCCACGCGCCAAGCCCCGCTCCCGCAAACCCTCCCCACCCCGAGGGTACTCGGCACCCGCGCTCGAGAAGGGGATGGACATCATCGAATTGCTGGCCGACTCGGAAAACGGCCTTTCGGTGTCGGAGATTTCGCTCCGGCTGAAGCGTCGCATGAGCGAGCTGTTCCGCATCGTCGTCGTCATGGAGCGGCGGGGCTGGCTGCAAAAGGATCCGGAGACATCACGTTACTGCGTGACGTACCACGTACTGAAGCTCGCGCACCGTGGCACTCCGACACAAACACTGACGTCCGCAGCCGCTCCCGTGATGCAGGACCTGTCTACGCGCATCAACCAGTCCTGCCACCTCGTGGTTCGATCCGGCACGCAGGGCCTGGTGATACTGCGGCAGGAAAACCAGCTGCGGCATGCAAACCTGTCGGTCAGGCTCGGCGCAGTCATCGACCTCGTCACGAGCTGTTCGGGGCAGATTCTGCTGGCGCACATGGAACCTGCGGAACGCTGGCGCCTGCTGCAATCCATCCCGTGCCCGCGCGGAACCTCGAAGGCGAAAGTGGATGTCGAACTCGAAAAAGTCAGGAAGCGGGGATTCGAAATTCACCGTAGCCCCATTACTGCGGGCGTGACCGACCTGAGTTATCCCATTCGCGATTTCGACGACAAGGTGGTGGCCGCACTCACTGTTCCCTATCTGCACGCGCTGGATAACTCACTGCCGACCTCCGTCGAACAAACGCGCCATCTGCTCGAAGAAGCCACCCGCCGGATATCGAAGTCGCTCGGCGCAACGCGATAACCGGCGGGCGCCGATCTATTTCTTCTTGAACGCGCGTGACGCGAAGTCCTTGAGGTTTCGCCGCCAGGTTTGCCACTCGTGGTCCGTTCCGGGCGACTCCCAGTACACGTGATCGATTCCGGCCTCGGTCAGCGCGGCATGCAGGCCGCGAATTCGCGTGCTGAAGCGCTCCGGTTCGGCGGTTCCCACGCCGAAATACAGCAGATGAACTTTCTTCGCGAACGCGGCCGGATCCGCGAACATGCCGTTGAAATCGGTTTTGAAATCCCACTTGCGATCTTCGAGCATCCCGCCGATGCCACTGAAGCCACCGATGTGCGAGAACAGATCGAGATGCCTCGTCGTGATGTGGAAAGTCTGAAAACCTCCCATCGATAACCCCGCCATGCCGCGGTTATCGCGGTCCGACAGCGTCCTGAACGATTTGTCGACAAAGGGAATCAGCGCCTGCGTGACGTCGTCTTCGAACGTCTTTGCCATCTCTTCGCGCGCTTGCGCAGCCTGCGGCGAACCCGGGGTCGGATTCAGCAGCGGCGCCCCGGCGCGGCGCGCATAGCCGTAAGCCATGACGATGATCATGGGTTTCGCCTCGCCCGCGGCGATCAGGTTGTCGAGAATGACATTGGCGCGGCCCTGGCGAATCCAGCCCGTTTCATCTTCTCCACCGCCGTGCTGCAGATAGAGAACCGGATAACGCTTCTTCGTTTGCGCCTCGTAGTCCGGCGGCAGGTAAACCATTGCATGGCGCCACGAGCCGGTGACCTTCGACTCGTACCACACGTCGCGAACCTGGCCTTGCGGCACGGCCTGGATCGAGTAATAGGTAGAGCCGGGCTCCGGAATTTCCACCGCGCTCACGTATCGTGAGCCGCCGAAGAAGGCTCTGCTCCCCGGATCGCTGGCATCGACGCCATCGACGTTGATCACGTAGTAGTGAAGGCCCGGCACCAGAGGCGTGGTGGTGATGGTCCAGAATCCATCCGGCTGTTTTTCCATGTCGACCTTGGGCCCGCTCCAGAAGTTGAGCTTGACCTTGCTGGCTTCCGCCGCCTTGATGCGAATCTGCACCCGGCCCGTGGCGTCGATGCGCGGATACTCCGCGCCCCAGACATTCGTCTCGGCAGGCTGAAACCGGCTCGCCTCCTCCGCGACACAGGTACCGGCGACCAACGCCAAAGCACAGACGAGCATCCTCATGTTTCCCACCTCACATTCAAGCTTGTAAAAAAGACCGAGGCTGCCGTGCAGGGGAACCGGCACGGCAGCCTCGCCGGTGACTGCGCTCGAAAGCGTTAGCGGAAACCAGTCACCACTCGACCCACGGGACGCGAGACGGTTGTTGTCATCGCCCGGCCGCACCCGGCGCTGGCGTCTCCCGACCCAGGGTGCCCTAACTAATCTATCCGCACGCAACTAGGCTCACGGCGGCCCCGAGCAATGTCAAGCAATAGTTGCCTGCCATATGCGTTTTGCTATTCATCGATTCGTTTAGTAAAACTTCCTTGCCATAGTGAAAGCCGGTTACGGATGGTACCTTCTGCAACGAAACCGGATCGAAGGGGGATCCCATGTCGAACACCTTGCGGGCGCTTGCCGGCGCCCTCGCCTGTTTTTTCCTCGCCGGGACGGGCGTTGCGGCGGCCGCCGATGAACCCGTCGAGATTTCAGTGGATGCGGCCAATCCCGGGGCCGCCATCAGCCGCCACCTCTTTGGTCAATTCGCGGAACACCTTGGCCGGGGTGTTTACGAAGGGATCTGGGTCGGCCCCGATTCTCCGATTCCAAACACGCGCGGAATTCGCAACGACGTCGTCGCGGCGCTCAAGGCCATCAAGGTGCCGAACGTGCGCTGGCCGGGCGGCTGCTTTGCGGACGAGTATCACTGGCGCAATGGCATAGGACCCCGGGACCGCCGCCCTGCCACCCTGAACCCGAACTGGGGCGGGGTCATCGAACCCAACACCTTCGGCAGCCACGAGTTCCTGGATTTCGCGCAGCAGATTGGTGCGGATGCCTATCTATCCATCAACGTGGGTTCGGGCACGGCGGCCGAGGCTGCCGATTGGCTCGAGTATCTGACTACGCCGCAGCCCAGTGCGCTTGGCAAGGAGCGTGCGGCGAACGGGCATCCGGAGCCGTATCGCATCGCGATGCTGGGCATCGGCAATGAGTCCTGGGGATGCGGCGGCTCGATGACGCCTGATTACTACGTGAGCCAGCTGAAGGTCCACGCGCGTTATGCGCGCAACTACAACGCCGCGCAGAAGATGCAGCGTATCGCTGTCGGCCCCGATGGTGCGCACACCGAGTACACCAAGGCAGTGATGGAGGCGTGGAAGAACAAGACCTGGGCGTGGGACATCGAGGGAATTTCGCTCCACTTCTACACGGTGGTGAAGTGGCCTCCGGCATTCAAAGCCACGGGATTCGGCGAAGGCGAGTACGCCACATTGCTCAACGACACGCGGCGCATGGACGACCTGCTCCGGACTCACCTGTCGATCATGGATCAATATGACCCCGCGAAAAAAATCGCGCTGATCGTCGATGAGTGGGGCGCCTGGCTGGCGCCGACACCGGGCAGCCCGGAAGGCTTTCTCGAGCAGCAAAACAGCCAGCGCGATGCCCTCATCGCCGCATTGAACCTCAACATGTTTGCACGTCACGCGGACCGCGTGCGCGGCGCCAACATCGCGCAGATGGTCAACGTGCTGCAGGCCATGATCCTCACCAACAAGGACAAGATGCTGCTGACGCCGACCTATCACGTGTTCCGCCTGTACCTGCCCTTCCAGGACGCCACGTTGCTGCCGGTGAAAGTGTCGGCCGGGGATTATCAGCACGGCGACATCAAGCTTCCACGCGTCGATGCCATTGCCGCGCGCGACGCTCAAGGCAAGACCTGGCTGGCCGTTTCGAACCTCGATCCCGGCCGGGCCACCCAGGTCTCGCTCGATGTGACCGGCGCGAAGATCAAGCGCGCTCGTGGCGAAACGCTCACCTCACCGCGGGTAGACAGCGTGAACACATTTGATGCCCCGGAAACGGTTGCACCGAAGCCTTTCGAGGCCCGGGCGTCCAGTGGACGGTTGAAGCTTTCGCTCGCGCCCGCCTCGATCACGGTCGTTGCGCTGGAGTAGCCGGGAGATGGCACTCAAGGCTCGAGGCTCCTTGCGCGTCCACGGAACCATCGCGCGTGAAATTGGCCTGTCGATCGTGTCGGGAAGACTTCGGCCGGGCCATGTGCTGGACGGTGAGATAGAAGCCAGTTCGCAGTTGAAGGTTTCGCGCACGGCCTATCGCGAAGCCATCCGCATCCTGAGTGCCAAGGGTCTGATCCGAAGCCGCCCGCGCACCGGCACTCGCGTGAACGCAATCTCCGACTGGCACTTGCTCGACCCGGATGTGCTCACGTGGGTGTTCACCCAGGTGCCGAAACCCGAAGTGATTCATGGATTGTTCGAATTGCGCACCATCGTTGAGCCGGCAGCGGCGGCGCTGGCGGCGACCAGGCGCACCCGGATTCACCTGGCCGAAATGCGGCGTGCCCTGGACGCGATGGCGCTGCACACCCTGGACAAGGTTGAAGGCCGGGAAGCGGACAAGGCATTTCACGCCGCGTTGCTGGCGGCGACGGCAAACCCTTTCGTCATTTCGCTGACCAACGGTGTCACCGCCGCGGTCAATGCGCTGACGGAGTTCAAACAGCGGTTGGCAAAAATCGAGCGCGATCCCGTGCCCGATCACCTTCACGTCTTCGATGCCATCGCGGCGAAGGACGCCGAGGCTGCGCGTGAGGCCATGATCAAGCTGATTCGACTCGCGGTGCTCGACATGAACGTCAAACAACGACCGCGTCCGCCTTCCGGCGGAAAGTTGTCCGAGGCTGCGTATTTCATAATGGTGTAGAAGGCGGGACCACCTGCGCTTCGACCAACTCCGCCTGCTGGCGCAGCCACGCAGCGGTGCGAAGAAATCCGCCAAAAGAGTACAGGTGAATCCCGTCGAAGAGGTCGGGCTGGCGTCGTCGTTCCGCCGCCAGATCGTCTAACAAGACGCCGGGGCTACGCTCGGACAACAGTTTGAACATCGATCGGTAGCGCGAAGACAGCACGCGAATCGACGGCCCCACACCACAGTGCCTGGCGAGCGCGAGCAGGCGTCCGGCCGTGGCGGGGCCCGGGAGGCCGGCGACGATGCGCGCTTCAACGCCCGCCCGCCGCAGGTCACGGGCCCAATCGACGAACGGGGTGGCCTCGAAAAAGAACTGTGTCACCAGCGTGACCTGCAGTCCGGCCGCCACGCCGCAGCGCGCCTTTTCGATCTGCGCGCGCCGGATTTCATCGGCCGCCACGGCCGGATGGCCCTCGGGATGGCCTGCCACGGAGACGCAAGTGAATCCGAATTTCTGCAACTTGCCGGTTCGCATGACATCCAGGACTTCCCGGTAAGGACCCTCGGGCCTCACGTAGTCGCCCGATATGAGCAGCAGGCTGCTCGCTCCGGCATCACGGATGGCCGACAGAATGCCGTCGAGCTGCTGCTCGTTCTTCAGAAGTCTCACGGGAACGTGCGGCACGGGCTCGAATCCCGCGGCCGCGACCTGGGCACAGGTATTCACGGTCTGCGCCTGGGTCTGGCCGGGCAGATGACTCACATAGATCTTCTGCCTGGGCCAGAGAAAATCGCGACCCGCGCGGATGTCGGCGGACTCCAGCGAATTCACCTCGATGGAAGACTCGCGCGCGAGTCCCTCTCTCATCGCGGCGAGGTCCGCCACCCGGCGTGATAGGAATCACGCGCATCGCGCGAATACGGTACGGGCGACACCTTGACGCGAACTTCACACTGGCGGTGACGCTCGACAGTGGGCTTCGCCGTGCCTCCGTCCTCCTCGCCCCAGACCAGTGTGAGTTCCGTCCCGGCTTCGATATCTGCATCGACGACGCCCAATGAAAGGCCGCATCGCTCGTTGTGACTGTAGCCAGTGAACATCGAGAATCCGACGAGCCGGTCGCCGAGTTTCACCCTGTCGTAAGACGACGAGGCGTAGTTGGCGATCGGCAGGTCGAAGAACTTGTATGGCAGGTTCTCGCGATCATTCAAGGAAGCGAGAATTCTGCCGAGATCCTCGCCGTTCCATTCGAAGGTCACCTTGCGACGGTGCGGATCTGACTCCTGCACCCGCTTCTCGAGCGCCTCCCTTCCGATGAATTCATGATCGAACTTCACGAAGGATCCGTAGCCCAGTTCGTAAGGCGTCAGGTAGTAGTCCTCGATATTCGCCGACACGAAGCTTCCGCCCAGCGAGCCGGTGCCTTCGTACCCGTTTGCCGGCAGCCACTCGCGGTACGCGCGCATCTTTTCGCCTGTGTAGACCGCGGGCAACGGCGATGGAATCCATCCCGACTCGAGCGTATTGCTGGCGTAGGTTCGCGATCCGACAGCGACGATGCCGAATTCCTTGCCAGCGTCGAGGATGGCGGCGCGCATCTCGTCGCGCTCTTCATAGGGCCCGAATATCTCGAGGCCCGGCTCACCGGCCATTCCATGGCGCAACGCACGCACCCTGCGCCCGGCGATGTTGAGCCACTCGAAGTTGAAGAAGCGGATGTCCGGAAGCGGCCCGCCGTACAACTTCTGCAGAACCTGCGTCGCACGCGGTCCCTGCACCTGGTAGCGAAAATGGCGGCGCTTGACCGCGCGGCCATTGGGTTGCGAAGGCGATCGATCGTCGCGGATCACCTTCACGTCGAAGCCTGCCGTCTCGGCGTGAAATTGCAGCCAGTTCACCGTGGGCGCTCGGCCCACGAACAGCAGCTCATCCTTCTCGAGGTAGAACAGGATGCCGTCTCCGATCACGAATCCATCGTGATTGACGGGAATCATCTGCTTGGCCTTGCCGGGCGCGAAGCTCGCAAAGCTGTTGATCGTCGTATGCGAGCAAAGCCGCAGGGCATCCGGACCCTGGATCGTGATTTCGGCCATGTGGTGCGACTGGTCGAACAACACGGCGCCGCTGCGCCAGGCCAGTTGCTCGTCGCGCCAGTTGCTGAACTCGGTCGGCACGACGGGATAGACATAGGCTCCGATCGGAGAATTGCGCAGCATGCGCACGGTATCGCCGGCCGACCGGATCAGGCTTTCGAGGTTGGGATGGTTCATCGCAGGCCCTCCGGGCGCGATCATCGAAGCGATTGCCCCTATGTGGCAACGCGATATGATCAATTCACTGTATTCGATTTCCGGATAACCGATGGGCGAGCTCGATTTGAATCTGCTGCGCGTGCTGGTGGCTCTCGACGACAGGCGCAGCGTCAGCGCGGCGGCCGCCCAGCTGCAGCGCAGCCAGCCGTCGGTGAGTTCGGCGCTCGGAAAGCTGCGGGCATTCTTCGCCGATCCGCTGTTCGTTCGCAGCGGCAACTCGATGCAACCCACACCTCGCGTGGCCGAGATCATGGGCCCGGTGCGCGACGTGTTGTCGCGAATCGGCATGGAGATCGTCGCTTCGCACTCCTTCGAACCCGCGAGCAGCCATCAGCCCATCGTGCTCGCCCTTTCCGATGTCGGCGAAGTGGTGTTCCTGCCGGCCATCCTCAGGGAATTGCGCCGTCTGGCTCCGGCAACCAGCCTGCGTTCCGTGAGCTTGCCAGCGGAAGAAGTGGCGCGTGGACTCGAAGCCGGCACGATCGATCTCGCGCTCGGTTATTTCCCGAACCTGAAGCGCCACAATTTTTTCCAGCAGACTCTGTTTTCCGACAGCTTCACCTGCCTGATCCGCGCAGATCACCCGGTCAAATCGCCGCGATTGTCGTCAAGGCAGTTCCTGCAGCTGGATCACGCGGTTGTCAGGGCCGAAAGCCGGACCGAAGAGGTCATCGAACGCTTCCTGGCGCGGAGGCGTATCAAGCGTCGCGTCACGCTGACGACTCCCCATTTCGCGAGTGTGCCGCCCATCGTCGAGCAATCCGATCTCGTGGTCACCGTTCCAGTGCCGCTGGCCCGGTATTTCTCGACCGTGTCTGCGCGCATCCGTGTCGTGCGGCCACCGTTCGATCCGCCACGGATCGATCTGAAACAGATCTGGCACCGGAAGTTTCATCACGATGCGCGCAATCGCTGGCTCAGGGGCCTGATGTGCGCCCTGTTTCAGAAGCCGCCGGCCGAAAGCTGAGCAGGAAGACCGCGATCGCGGAGACCGCCGCCACGGGCACCATGTACTGCACGACGCCCGCGGCGCTGGTTCCACCGCTGATCAGCAGGCCCGCCAGCAAAGGTCCCGCGATGGCGCCCACGCGCCCGACGGCGATGCTGGCCCCGGAGCCGGTGCCGCGAATCGACAGTGGGTAGTAAGCCGGCGCGACACCATACAGCGCGTAGTTGGCGCCGAGCAGGCAGAAGCCGACCGCACCGCTCAGGGTGATGAGCATCGCATGGCTGTCGGCTGCGCTCAGCAGAAACAGCAATACGATCAGCAGCAGGTACGCGAGCGTCAACGGCCAGCGAAAGCGAAACCGGTCCACCATCCATCCGCAGACCAGCGCGCCAGCCACACTGCCGAAATTGAAAGCCAGCGAAGCCTGCGGCGCCACGGCACGTTCAAGACCCTTGGCGATCACAAGTGTCGGCAGCCAGTTGAGGAATAGATAGAGGATCAGCAGCGTGGGCAGGAACGCGAGCCATAACAACAGCGTCGGCGTGGCGCGCCCGCCGCTGAACAGCACCTGGGCCACGCTCGTCCCGTGCGTGCGCGGACTGGTTCCCCGCACCAGGGTTTCTGGCATCCATCGAAGCAGCGCAGGTATCAGCACGATGGGCAGCACGCCGCCGAGAATGAACAAGGTACGCC
Source organism: Steroidobacteraceae bacterium (assembly GCA_035630995.1). Lineage (GTDB taxonomy): Bacteria > Pseudomonadota > Gammaproteobacteria > Steroidobacterales > Steroidobacteraceae > CADEED01. The sequence goes on from DASQJS010000402.1 coordinate 17,295, forward strand.
AATTGAAATCGGCAGGAAGCAGCTGGGTGGTGAGCGCCGCCAGCCCGCCCCCGAAGGGCATGCCACAGAACATCGCCGCCGCCGTCGTCGCGGCCTTCTCCGGCCGGCTGATCTCGGCTGCGATGGCCATCATGTTGGGCAACGCCGCTCCAAACCCGAGGCCCGCGCAGAACCGCACTCCCAACAGCGTGGGGTAGTCGCCGGCGAACGCGGTCGCAAGCGTGAAGGCGCCGAACACCGCCACCGCACCTAACAATACCGGCTTGCGGCCGGACCAGTCCGCCAGCCTGCCGCCGACACTGGCGCCGATGACCAGCCCGATATTGCTGATGCTGAATACCCAACCCATCTGACTCGCATCGAGCGCGAACAGCGGGGCGAGTTTCGGCGCCGCCACGCCCATGGCCTGGATGTCGAATCCCTCGAGCACCGCGACCAGGAAACACAGGCCGACGGCGACCGCGACATTCTGACGAGTGCTCACGTGGACTCCTCCCGTTCGATGATGACGACGTGCGCCGGCGGCGCCGCGGAATAGAGCTCGGCCACGAGTTCGGCGTAATGCCGCAACACCGCTCGCTGGTTGATGGAACCTTTGTCGGTGATTTCGCCGCGATCGAGCGATGGCGCGACCGGCAGGATGCGGGCACGCTGCACTCCGCGGCTCGTCGCGGGATTGGCACGCGCGTGCGCCGCCAGGCGCTGCTGGATCCACGTCAGTATCCGGGAGTCGCTGGCCAACTCCGTGCGCGTGACGGTGCATGGGCAGTCGATCAATGCCGCGCAAGCATCGACATCGGGAATGATGAGCACCGCGACGAAATCGGCATCGAGCCCGGCGATCACCACGTCTTGCGCGGCCGGCGCCAGTGCACCGATGAGGTCCGCGCGCAGCGGCCCCACGCTGACCCAGGTGCCGTTGGCCAGTTTGAAGTCCTCGCCGATCCTGCCGTCGAACCTGAGTCCCCGGGTCGGCTGCGCTGGATCGATGAGCTTCACCGCGTCGCCGAGTCGATAGAACCCTTCCGCATCGAAGGCCTGTGCAGTCAGCTCGGGCTGGCGCCAATAACCGCTCGTCACCGAGGGACTACGCACGCGAAGCTCGAGCTTCTCTTCGACTGGCGCGAGCTTGACGAGAGTTCCCGCCGCCGGCAGTCCGATTGCGCCACTGCGTGCCATCGCCGGCGTGGTAAACGTGACCGAGGGGCCCGTTTCCGTCGCGCCGAGACCCGTCAACATCGGCACTTTGAATCCGAGCTCCCGTGACGATGCGTCGTCCAGTTCGTCCCAGGTGTGTTGCGCCAGCGACGCGCCCGCGAAGAAATACGCCCGCAACCGCCGGTAGAAATTCTTGCGCAGTTGCGGATCCTTTCCGAGGTGCGACGCCAGCATCTCGAAGCCCTTCGGCACATTGAAGTAGACCGTCGGTGAAATTTCCCGCAGGTTTCGCAGTGTCTCCGAGATGCCCGCGGGTGTGGGTCTGCCGTCATCGATGTACAGCGATCCCCCGTTGGCCAGTACCAGTCCGAGGTTGTGGCTGCCGCCAAAAGTATGGTTCCAGGGCAACCAGTCGAGCAGCACCGGCGGTTCGCTCGCGAGAAAAGGCATGGATTGCCTGAGCATCCCGGCATTGCTGCAGCACATCCGGTTGGTGCAGATCACTGCCTTGGGCTGGCCGGTCGAACCGGAAGTCAGCAGGAATCTCACGATGGAATCGGCGCCCGTGGCCGCGTGAGCTTGCTCGACACCGGAAGCTTGTGCCTGTTCGAGCGATTCCAGCGTGATGACAATCTCCACGCCGCGAGGAACCAGCGAAGTCGCGCGCTCGAATCGCGCTGGTTCGAATGCGGCGACCAGTCCCGGCGTGAGCAGGTCCATCACGTAGCGGAATTTGGCGAGGTCCCCGGCCACCTGGGAGTACGCAGGCGAGACGGGACAATAGGGAATGCCGACCCACATCGCCGCCAGTGCAAGAGTCAGATGCTCGATGCTGTTGCCGGACAGAATGGCGATAGGTCGCTCGGCGGAAAGGTTTCGCGCCAGGAGACCGGCAGCCACTCGCTGGATGCGGGCCAGCATCTGCGCATAACTCACCTGCCGCCAGACACCCGCGGCATCGCGTCGGGCCACCAGCATGCGATCCGGCGCGGCGCGCGCCCAGAATTCCAGCGAGCTGGCGATCGTCTGTGGGTACGGCGCCAGATCGCCGAGCGGCCGGAGGATGAGGGAACCGTCGTCGCCGCGTTCGAACTGCGTCGCGAATGGATCGGGTGTCCAGTGCGCCGCGTCCGAATTCATGTCACGCGCGCTCTAGCCCAAGCGCCCGGATGGCGTTCTGCTTGAGGATCAGGTCGTGCACTTCCGGCTTGAATCCTGCTTCGTGGAAATCCTTGATCCACCGGTCCGGCGTGATCAGTGGATAGTCCGAGCCGAACAACATCCGGTCCTTGAGCTGCGAATTGGCGTATTTCACGAGCTGCGGCGGAAAATACTTCGGCGACCAGCCCGACAGGTCGATGTAGACGTTCGGCTTGTGCAGGCACACCGACAGCGCCTCGTCCTGCCAGGGCCATGACGGATGCGCGATGATAACCGTCATGTCGGGAAAATCCGCCGCGACGTCATCGAGATGGATGGGGTTGGAATACTTCAGGCGCAGCCCGCCGCCGCCCGGCATGCCGGTGCCCATACCCGAGTGCCCGCTGTGGAAAATCGCCGGAAGCTTGTGCTCCGCGATCAACTCGTAGAGTGGATAGGCCATGCGGTCGTTGGGGAAAAAGCCCTGCAGAGTCGGGTGAAACTTGAATCCCTTGATCACGCCGTCCTCGAGCAGGCGCCGCGCCTCGCGCACGCCCATCTTGCCCTTGTGCGGATCGATGCTGGCGAACGCCATCATGATGTCGGAATTTTCGCGTGCCGCGTCCGCGACTTCCTCGTTGGGAATGCGGCGCGCTCCGATCTCGAATTCCGAGTCCACCGTGAACATCACGAGCCCGATCTTGCGCTCGCGGTAGTACGCGATCGTCTCGGGGATCGTCGGCCGCTTGCCGGCCTTGAAGTATTTCGCGGAGGCATCCTCGAATTTCTTCCACTCTTCGTCGGGCTCGTGGCGGCACGAGACCTCGGCATGGGTGTGAACATCGATGGCGACGAGGTCCTGGATGTTCATGACTCCCACTCCGCAATCGTCATCTTCTTCTCGACGAGTTCCACGAGCAGCGGCGCCGGCTCCCAGTGCATGGGGCCGAAAATATCGCGATAGCGGCGCATGCCCTTCAGCAAGGTGTCGAGGCCGATCACCTCGGCGTGAAACATGGGGCCGCCGCGATACCGCGGAAAACCATATCCGGAGGTCCACACCACGTCGATGTCGGCCGCGCGCATGACGATGCCTTCGCCCAGGATGCGGAAGCCTTCGTTCATCAGCGGGAAAAGGCAGCGCTCCTGGATTTCTTCAGTGCTGTGCGCGCGCGCGGGAACGTTCAGCTCCCGTGATTTGCGGCGCAGGATTTCGATGGCCTCCGGGTCGTCGAGTCGCGCACGCTTGCCCGCCTCGTAACGGTAATACCCCTTGCCATTTTTCTGGCCCAGGCGGCCCGCGTCGTGTAACGCCACGTCCGCCTGGTAGTAGGCCGGATCCGGAGGATATTGCGAGGCATTGGCCCGATGAACGTTGACGCCCACGTCGATGCCCGCCATGTCGAACACCGCGAGAATGCCCATGGCCATGCCCCAGTCTTCGAGCGCGCTATCCACCTGGCGTGGAGTTGCACCCTCGAGCACGATGCGCTGCGCCTCGCGCGCATACCCTTCCATCATGCGGTTGCCAACGAACCCGTAGCAGACCTTGGCCAGAACCGGCGTCTTGCGCAGTGGCTTGGCGAGTTCCATGACCGTCTTGATCGCGACTGGCGAGGTGTGCGTGGTCCGCACCACCTCGAGCAGCGGCATGACGTTGGCGGGCGAGAAAAAATGCATGCCAATCACATCCGCGGGCCGTGACGTGGCATTCGCGATGGTCTCGATATCCAGCGTGGACGTGTTCGTGGCCAGCACTGCCCCGCGTCGGGCGACCGCGTCGAGCTTCGTGAACACTTCACGTTTGAGATCCATGCTCTCGAACACGGCCTCGATGATGACGTCGGCTTCGCCAAGGTCGCCGTAGTCGAGTGTGGTTCGTATGAGCTTCTCGCGCTGCCCAGCTTCCGCAGCGGTAAGACGGCCCCGCTCCACCATGGACTGATAGGTGCGCGTGACATTGGCGAGGCCGCGCTCGAGCGCGGCGGCGTTCGCATCGAGCAGCGTGACCGGAATGCCGGCGTTGGCGAAGCAGATCGCGATGCCGCCGCCCATGGTGCCGGCGCCGATGACCGCTGCTGACTTGATAGGTGCCGCACGAATGTCGTCACCCAGCCCCGGTACCCGCCGGCTTTCGCGCTCGGCGAAGAAGACGTGAATCGCGCCTCGGGATTCGACGCTGGTCTTGCGCTCGTTGACGAGCGCCGTTTCGTATTCGAGTCCTTCGGACAGGCTGGAATGCGCCGCCTTGCGCACGGCTTCCACGGCTACCAGGCCCGCGCTCCGATTGGGATAAAGCTTGCGCGCCTGATCCGACAGCCGCTGGAACATTTCATCCGACGCAGTCGCAGGGTCGACGCGCATCTCGCCGGTACGACGCGGACCCTTGCCGGCGCTCAGCAGCGAACGCGCGTAGTCGCAAGCGCCGGTCTTCAGATCGCCTTCGATGGTCTGATCGAGGAACCCCAACTCCATGGCCTGCGGTGCGCCGACGGGCTTGGCGGACAGGATGAAATCCAGTGCGCGCTCCGCACCGATGAGACGCGGCAGACGTTGCGTGCCGCCCGCGCCCGGAATGATGCCGAGCGTCACTTCGGGCAAGGCAAATCGTGTCGTCGGCGCGGCAATGCGGTAGTGACTCGCCAGCGCAATCTCGAGTCCCCCACCCATCACGGTGCCGTGCATCGCGGCGATCACCGGAACTTCGAGTGCTTCCATGGCGTTGAACAGGGTGCGGTATTCGACTTCGCGCGGCGGACCACTGAACTCCCCGATGTCGGCACCCGAAAAGAACGTGCTGCCCTCACACATCAGGATGATCGCGCGGATGTCGCGAGCGGACCGGATGGCGTCGAGGACTTCACGCAAGCCGGCGCGAACCTCCGCCGTGATGGTATTGACCGGAGGGTTGTGAGCGACGACCAGCGCCAGCTCACCGTTACGCTCGAGGCGTACACATTGCGAGGCGCTCAAGGTCAAACCGGATTCTGGAATTTCTTGAGCGCGTCGATCAGCGCGGCGAGCTCGGACGCCGTGAACATGGCCCGGAACTTCTCTTCGTGTTCGGCGATTCGCGTCTTGCACTTTCGCAAAGTGCTTTGCCCTGATGGCGTCAGGTAAAGCTCCTGGCGTCGCCGGTCGACCGTCGAACGTTTGCGAATGACGAAGCCGCGATCTTCCAGGCGATCCGTCAGAGCCATCATGGTGGCGCGATCCATGCCCAACGCCGCGGCCACCTCGACCTGCGAAACGCCACCGTTGGCCTGGATCAGCCACAGCACGGCCGCCTGCTTCTGGGTGAGTCCGAAATCGGACACAGCAGCCATGAAGTCCCGATGCATGGCGCCCTGGGCGCGGCGAAGCGTATAGCCGAGCAGGCTATCCAGCTCGGCGAACATCAATTCGGGCACTTCGAATTCCGAAGGCAGCTCTTTGCGTTTCAGGTTGGATTCCCGCGGCATCTGGTCTCTGGGGGATGAGTGGACAGGCGCGAATCTACCGCGCTTGCCAAGTCGCTCGCAATACAAATAGTATGTGTTACGTACAATAATTCCGAACCCGGGGGGGGATAAATGGAAATGTTTGGCGCTACCAGCCGCAGCATCACGAAGCGGCACAAGATCGCGGGCTGTCTCACGCTTGCGATGCCTGTACTCCTTTTGAACGCCGGCCCAGCCGCCGCGCAGACTCCACCCGACACCACCGGCGCGGAGCCAGAGGCGGAAGGTCTCGAAGCCATCGTCGTGACAGCACGACGTCGCGAAGAAAGCCTGCAGGACACACCCGTCGCGGTCACGGCGTTGAGTGCCGATGCGCTCGAACGACAGCAGATCGTCAGTACCACCGACCTCGACAAGGTGGCTCCCAACATCCAGTTCCACTCCTACGGAACCCTGACCGGCAACAACTCCGCCGCGCAGGTGTTCATCCGCGGCATTGGACAGACCGACGCGACGCCCGCCGTCGACCCCGGCG
>DASQJS010000403.1:0-9464 GCA_035630995.1 Steroidobacteraceae bacterium
TACCGCACGGCATCCGCACAGCGGGTCATGGACTCGAAAACCACTGCTGGCGGGGCGTCGATGAGCATGGCGGCCCGCACGCTGCCGCGGCGCTCAATCGCATCGAGGGTGGCGCGGATCACGATCTCGTCGTTTTCGACGCGCTGCGTCTCGGCGGGGGTGAGATCGAAATCCGCCGCCCGCGCGGCGCCCCCGGCAAACGCCAGCCCGAGGCCCGCAACAGCCGCCATCCATTGCGCTGCACAGCTCATGGTTAACGAAATCCCATCCTTAATGAGTGCCGCTCGCGTGCCAAATGGTTCTACCGGATCGAAACGCCGATGTGTTCATTGTCCGTTAAGCAGGATGAGCCTATCGTTTGTCCCATGAAACGGGCACTTGCCGTAATCGTTGTCGGACTGCTGGCCTCTTCGACCGCCTTCGCCGAAGGGTTCCGCTGCGGCAACAAGCTCGTGACCGAAGGCGCGTCGCGATCCGAAGTGGCCGCCAAGTGCGGCGAGCCCACCGACGTGACCACCGCGCGCAGCGTGTTCCGGCGGCCCGTGGTCTGGGGCTATGGGCGGCCGTACTTCGTCGGCGAGGACTTCATCGAGATACCCGTCGAGATCTGGCTGTACAACCTCGGCCCTAACAAACTCATGCGGCAGATCCGCTTCGAAGGCGGCTACGTCGTCGACATAGATACGCTGGGCTACGGCTACAACTGAGAAGGATGGGGTCAGGCACCGATTCCCCGCGAAGCGGACAAAAGGGGTCAGACTTCTCTTCGAAGTCTGACCCCTTTTGTTAGGAATCGGTGCCTGACCCCATTCTTATCGGCACCACTCGTTTATTTGACGGGTCTCTGCTTCGACGCAGTCCATCGGTCGATCTTCGCGGTCAGCACGTCCATGGGAACCGCGCCATCGCGCAGGATCTGGCTGTGAAATGCGCGCACGTCGAAGGACGCACCGAGCTGTGCCTGCGCGCGGGCACGCAGCGCGCTGATGTGCAGCTGGCCTAACTTGTAGCCCAGCGCCTGGCCGGGCCACACGATGTACCGTTCCACCTCCGCGGTGACGTCGCTCTCGGCGAGCGACGAATTGTCGAGCATGTACTGGATGGCCTGTTCGCGGGTCCACCCCTTCGAATGCAGCCCCGTGTCCACCACCAGGCGCATGGCCCTCAGCATTTCGTCGGACAACCTTCCGTACCACTGGTACGGGTCCGTGAAGACGCCGAGTTCCTTGCCGAGGGATTCCGCGTACAACGCCCAACCTTCCGCATAGGACACGTAGCCATTGAAGCGCCGAATGCGTGGAAGATCGGTGAGCTCCTGCTGGATGGCGATCTGGAAGTGGTGCCCCGGGGCCGCTTCGTGCAGCGAGAGCGTCTCGAGGCCGAAGCGCGGCTGCGCTTTGAGATTGTGCGTGTTGATGTAAAAAATGCCCGGGCGCTTGCCATCGGGCGAAGGCGCCTGGTACGAGGCGCCCGCAGCGGACTCCTCCCGGAATGCTTCGACCGGCCGGATTTCGTAGTCCGCCTTCGGAAAATCCGCAAACAACTTCGGCAGCAGCGCGTCGATTCGCCGCTTGACGCCGCGATAGGCATCCAGAAGCTCGTCCTCGCTCGAGAAGTAGAACTGCGGGTCTTCCTCCAGGAATTTGAAGAATGCGTCGAGATCACCCGTGAAGCCGACCTGGTTCTTCACCGTGAGCATTTCGCCCCGGATGCGCGCGACTTCCGCCAGGCCCAGACGGTGTATTTCGTCGGCCGGCATGTCCATGGTGGTGGCGCCGCGAATGCGCCAGCGATACCACGCCTGGCCGTCGGGCAGGTCCGCCCAACCGACCGTGGTACGCGCCGCCGGTAGATAGTTACGCTCGATGAAATCCGCGAGCCGCGTATACGCGGGCAGGACTTCATTGGTGAGCGCGGCCGCGTAGGCGGTACTGATGCGCTCACGATCTTTCGGGGAGATTTCCTTTGGCATCGCCGCGACCGGCGCCCAGAAGATGTTGTCGGCCAGGTTTGCCGTGACGATGCCGCGCAGCTGCGGAACCACCTTGGCCATGGCCGGGCGCGGCAACGTGACGCCGCGCGCCATTCCCGCGCGCATCATGTCGATGGCGCCATCGGCCCAGCGCGGGAACTGGCGAAGGCGCGCCAGGAACCGGTCGTAGTCTTTTGCCGTGACGAATGGCTGCGGACCGGTGCCCGAGCCATACACCGCCAGATCCATGGGCAGGCCGGTCATCTGGTTGAGCGGCATCAGCTCCTCGGGATATTTGCGACCTTCGAGCGCGAGTTCGCGCTCGCTCACGAATATGTCGTAGGTGATGCGTGCCGTTGGCGGCAGCCCCGCGGGATCGATGCGGCGTGCGCGTTCGAGAAAAGCCTGGTCCACGGCAATCTGGCGTTCGCGAAAGCCCGCACTGGTGGTTTCGTCCAGCCGGTCGTCGTAGCGCGAATCCCCGATGGACGTGGCGGACATGGGTGACAGTTCGAGCTGCTTGTCGAAGTATTCCTCGACGAGCTTATTGACCAGTTCTTCCGGGAGCGCGGCTTGGGGCGGCGGCGAGGCGGCGCATGCGCCGAGCAACGCGGCAGCTAACAGGGCAGGAAATTTCATGCGAGGAATGGTAGCAGGCGACCGCCGGACGCCACGGCGGCAAGCCCCCGCGTTCGCGCCGAAATGGGCGTTCATCGCGCCAGCCTGCGAATTAATGTCATTGGCACGGGTCCTAGGTCCGGCACGCACAAAGCATTAACCTACGGCCCACAACTATGTCATCCGCCATCCTCATTGCCGACGATCACCCGCTGTTTCGCGAAGCGCTCAAGCTCGCCATCACCCAGGCTTTCGCCGGTGCTCGCACCTTCGAAGCCGACACCGTCGACTCCCTGCTCGCGACGCTGCATGCACACCCGGAAATCGACCTGCTGCTGCTCGATCTCGGCATGCCGGGCGCGCATGGGTTTTCCGGCCTGGTGCAGGTTCGCGCGCATTACCCGTCGGTGCCCGTGGTCGTCATTTCCGGCCGCGAGGACCAGGACATCGCGCAACGGACGCTTACGCATGGTGCGTCGGCCTTCATCGCCAAATCCGCGGCCGTGCCCACCATCATCGACGCGCTGCAGACCATACTGCAGGGCGGTGTCTGGAGCTCACCGGACCTGGTGCCGGTTGCAGGCGGACGCGGCGTCAGCGTACCTGCGGACGAAGCCGCGGCCGCGCGTCGCGTGGCCAGCCTCACGCCGCAGCAGTTCCGCGTGTTGTCCATGTTGTGTTCCGGGCAATCGAACAAGCGTATCGCGCTGCAGTTGCAGGTCTCCGAAGCAACCGTGAAGGCGCACATGACGGCCATCCTCGAAAAGATGGGCGCCGAAAACCGCACGCAGGCGGTGTTGGTCGCGCAGCGCCTCGCGCTGCATCAGTTCGCGCCGCCCGTCGAAGAGGAACCGTGATTCGCGCGCGCCCGCCGGTCGACGAGCGCGGCGATCAACGCACGCAGCGCGGCGGGCCGCACGGGCTTGCGCAACACCGGAAATCCGAGCTTGTCGGCCTCCTGCACCAGCTTCTCGGTGGCATCGGCGGTCAGCAGCGCGCCCGCGCGTTTCTGTCCGCCGGGCGCCTGGTGCACCAGGCGCTCTAACAACTCGAGCCCCGCGGGGCGATTCTGCAGGTGATAGTCGGCGAGCACGATGTCGTAGTTGACGTCGAGCGACAGCGCGGCTTCGGGTGAAGCGACGGCCAGCACGCGGAATCCCCATCGCGCCAGCAATTCGCGCAATCCGTCGAGCGTGGCGGCATCGTCATCGACGCACAGGATTCGCACACTGGAGATGGCGTCATCGGCCCGGCCGATCTTGTGTTCGGTGAACTCGCTGAAGCTCGTCGCGGCGCCCGCACCGGCGCGTGGTACACAAATGCCGAAGACGCTGCCGCGCCCGGGCGACGATTCGAGCGTGAGTGTGCTGTCGAGGATCGCGGCGATGCGTTCGCAGATCGACAGGCCCAGTCCCAAACCCTTTTCGCCCCAGGGCGAAGGCTGTTCGAGCCTGCGGAATTCTTCGAAAATGGCGCTGCGATTCTCGGGAGTGATTCCCGGCCCCGTGTCGATGACCTGCAGCTCGACAGTGGCGCCGGCGCGGCGCCGGGCCCCGAGCACCACGCTCCCGGACTGCGTGTAGCGCAACGCGTTGCCGATGAAGTTCTGCAGGACGCGCCTGAGCAGACGTGGATCGGAACGCACGCGCAGCCGCGTGGGAATGATCGAGAGCCGGATACCGCGCGATACCGCAACCGGCGCGAATTGCTTCAGCAGTGAGTTCAGCAGGTCGCCGACGTCGAATTCCGTGATCTCGGCGCGTACGCCACCCGCGTCGAGGCGCGAGATATCGAGCAGTCCTTCCAGCAACTCGCCGGCCGCGGCCAGCGAATTGTCGACGCTCTCGGCAAGCCCGCGCAGATCCCCGTCCTGGCCGGCGCGGCTTCGCAGCGCGGCGTTGAAGAGCCGCGCCGCGCCGAGCGGCTGCAACAGGTCGTGGCTCGCGGCAACGACGAACCGCGTCTTCGATTGGTTTGCCTGCTCCGCCTGCGCGACCGCGGCCGCGAGCTGACGCGTGCGTTCTTCGACTCGCAACTCGAGCGTTTCGTTGATTTCACGCAGGCTTTCTTCCTGGCGTTTGTGGCTGGTGACGTCGCTGAACGTAGTGACGAAGCCGCCATCGGGCAGCGGCTGGCCGCGCAGTTCGATCACGCGCCCATCGGTGCGGCGTCGCTCCGAGGTGTGCACGGAGCCGGCGCGCATGAACGCGAGACGCTTGCGCACCTGAGTTTCGAGGTCGCCAGGCCCGCACCATCCGCGGCTGGCGTTGAAGCGGAGCAGCTCTTCCACGGGCTTGCCGGCGAATACGAACCCCGGTGGGTACTCGAACAGGTCCAGGTAGCGCTGATTCCAGGCGACGAGCCGCATCTCCGCGTTCACTACGCACACACCCTGCGGCATGTTGTCCATCATCGTTTCGAGCAGCTCGCGATTGAAACGCAGCTTCTGCGACGCCTCGTCGAACAACGTGACGATTTCCGCGAGCTCGATGCCCGCGCCGCGCAACGCGCTGGTCAGCACCAGGCGTGCCGATGTCGCGCCCAGCGCGCCGGAGAGATCACGCTCGAGAGACTGCAGCAACGCAAGGTCCGCGCGTTCCTCGGCGAACACGTGGCGCTTGATCTCACGCGAGCGCCGCTCCAGCAGCCGCCGTGCCGCCGGTGCGCCTAACAATCTTTCCGCGAGCACCAGCAGGTCGCCGACCGTGGCGCCACCCGGCAGCAACTGGCCTCCGCGCGTGCCGGGCAAGCCTTCGAGCAGGCGCACGCCCGCCTCGCGCAGCCGTTCGCCGATCGCCGGGCGATAGCGGCGCGACAGCGCGACCATGACCGCGACGTTCGCGGTGAGGGACCAGAACACGCCGTGGGAGAAGTTTTCGGGGAACTCGAAGCCGAAAATCCTGTGCGGCATCAGCCACTCGATTCCGAAGGGCCCGTAAATCACCCAGCGCGGCGAGCCGCCGTCGGCCACGATGCTGGGAACCAGCAACGTGTACATCCAGATGAAGAAGCCGGCCGCGAGACCACCAGTGACGCCGGCGCGGCTCGCATTCGGCCAGTACACCGCAGCGATGATGGCTGGCGCGAACTGCGCTACCGCGGCCAGCGACAGGGTGCCGATGGACGCCAGGGTCGGCGCGTTGGGGGTAAAGTGAAAGAACGCGTACGCGCCTAACAAGACGCCCACGATGGCCACGCGGCGCACCCACAGGATCAACGCCGGTGGTGCCACGCTTTCGCCCACGGCCGTCAACCGCCGGCGCCACAACATCGGCAGCACCAGGTCGTTGCTGATCATGGTCGCCAACGCGACGCTCGCGACGATGACCATGCCCGTGGCCGCGGCGTAACCACCGAGATACGCGAACAGCGCCAGCCACTCCTGCCCGGCCGCGAGTGGAATCCACAACACCAGCGCATCGGTGCTCGGCGAGCTTCGACCCGCGGCATCGAGTGGCAAGGATGCCGCGACGATGGGTATGACCACGATGCTGAGCAGCACGAGGTATCCGCCGAACCACCACCGCGCACGCCTGATGTCCCCGATATCCGCGCACTCGACGACGCCGATGTGAAACTGCCGTGGCAGGCAGAAGAACGCAAACATGGCGGTCAACGCCTGGGCGAAGAACATCGACGGCTGCGTGAACTGTTCGGGTATGTGGCGCAGCGCGGTGAGCACAGGGGCCGGACTATCCAGTGTCGTCAGCGCGAACACGCTCACGACCACCAGCGCCAGCAGCTTGAATACGGATTCGGCGGCGATGGCCAGCACCATGCCGGGATGATGATCGGTCGCGTCGATGCCGCGCGTGCCGAACAGTATCGCGAACAGCGCGAGCATGAGCGCGACACCCAGCGTGGTGTCCGAATACCAATGCGGTGTGATGCCCGGCGGCTTGCCGGTGAGCACGTCGATGCTCATGGAGATGGCGGTGAGTTGCAGCGCGATGTACGGGATGATCGCGGTGAGCGCGATGACCGTGACCAGCACCCCGACGCGGCGCGAACGTCCGAAGCGCGCTGACAGGAAGTCGGAGATCGACGTGGCATTCTGATTCTTGGCGAGCCGCACCAGCCGCTCGTAGAACCGGATGCCGAATGCGAGCAATACCAGCGGTCCGAAATAGCCGGCGATGTACAGCAGGCCGTCCTGTTTCGCCGTGCCCGCGGCGCCATAGAAGGTCCAGCTCGATCCGTAGACACCCAGGGCGAACGCGTAGATGTAAGGCCGCCACCGGGGGTTGTCGGGATAGAGCTTGGTGCGATCGCCCCACCACGCGATGGCGAACAGGCCGGCCATGTACGCCAGCGACGCAAACATCAATACCCAGCCTGAAACAGTCGTCGTCATCGGTGGCCAGACGATAGTTGAATTCTGGCATCCTAGCGTCAAAGAGGTGTTGGCCATGCTTGTGGGATCCCAAGTTCGTCGCGTCGCCGTGGTCGGCGGCATGCGCATTCCTTTTGCGCGTGGCCACGGCGCCTATTCGCGCGTCGGCAACCAGGACATGTACACCGCGGTGCTGCAGGCACTGGTTGCCAAATACCGCCTCGCGGGCGAGCGCCTGGGAGATGTAACCGGCGGCGCGGTGCTCAAACACTCCAAGGACTTCAACCTGGTGCGCGAGTGCGTGCTGTCCTCCGGCCTCGATCCGCAGACTCCCGGCATCGACATGCAGCGCGCGTGCGGCACCGGACTCGACGCCGCGATTTCCGTGGCCATGAAAATTGCGCTGGGGCAGATGGACTCCGGCATCGCCGGTGGGTTCGACACGGTCAGCGATCCGCCCATCGTCTATTCGCGCGAGTACCAGCAGCTGTTGTTGCGCGCGTTTCGCGGACGCAGCGCATGGCAACGCATCAAGCCCTTCTTCGGTTTGCGCCCGCGGCACTTCAAGCCGGTCATGCCCGGCGTGCTCGAACCGCGCACCGGGCTTTCGATGGGTGAGCACTGCGAACAGATGGCCAAGACCTGGAAGATCTCTCGCGCCGACCAGGATGCACTCGCGAATCTCAGCCACGTGAACGCCGGCAAGGCGTGGGCGCGGGGCTTCTTCAGCGATCTGGTGGTGAACGACTACCAGGGTCTCAAGATCGACAACAACGTGCGAAGCGACAGCACGGTGGAAAAGCTCGGCGCGCTCAAGCCGGCATTCGATCGCCGCAGCGGCCAGGGCACGCTCACCGCAGGAAATTCCACGCCGCTCACCGACGGCGCTTCGGCCGTGTTGTTGGCCAGCGAAGAATGGGCGCGGCAACGCAATCTGCCGGTGCTGGCGTATTTCAGCTTCAGCAAGCAGTGGGCGGTCGACTACGTCGGCGGGAACGAAGGCCTGCTGATGGCGCCTGCCTACGCGGTGCCGGCCATGCTCAAGGATGCGAACCTCACGCTGCAGGATTTCGACTTCTACGAAATTCACGAAGCGTTCGCGGCGCAGGTGCTGTGCACGCTGAAAGCCTGGGAATCGCCCGAGTACTGCAAGGAGAAACTCGGGCTGGACAAGCCGCTCGGCAGCATCGACCGCGAGAAGCTCAACGTGAACGGCTCGAGCGTGGCCATCGGACATCCGTTTGCCGCCACCGGCACGCGCATCGTCGCGTCGTTGGCCAAGCAGCTGGCCGAGTCGCCGACCGCGAAGCGCGGTCTTATCTCCGTTTGCACCGCCGGCGGAATGGGCGTGGTGGCGATTCTCGAGAAAGCTTGAGCACGGTGCCGGGTGGGGAGTGGGGAGATGACTCCCCACTCCCCACCCGGCACCAGCCTCCTCTTCCAATTGGTTTCAAATGAAACTAAATTGATGGTATTGGGGACATTCCTCATTTCCGCCGTAACAATTGGCTGAATTCCCCAAGCGGTCGGTGGCGTACACAATTGTTACGGCGGAAATGAGGAATGTCCCCAATACCATATGAAGCGCTACGTCCACTTTCCGAAGGTTGAGGGCCAGGCTTCGCGCCAGGCGCACGCCGACCTGCCCGCGGGCACGTACGAGCGAGAGATCAGCAAGGAAGGCTTCTTCGGTCCCGCGGCGCATCTCTATCACCGCCATCCGCCCACGGGCTGGGTCGACTTCGAAGGCCCACTGCGACCGCACGCTTTCGACTGCACGAAGCTGAGCGACAACCAGGAGTCACCCTGGAACGCCGTGGAGCTGCTGCACAACGCTTCGGTGCGCGTGCGCTTCTGGAGTCTCGCCGGCAGCATGCCGCAGCTCGCGCGAAACGCCGATGGCGACGAACTCCTGTTCGTTCACGCCGGAAGCGGCGACCTGTTCTGCGACTACGGACATCTGGCCATCGAAGCCGGCGACTACGTCGTCATTCCTCGCGGCACGATGTGGCGCGTGGAATGCACCCAGCCGCTCAAGGCGCTGCTCATCGAAGCCACCAATAATTCCTACCGGCTGCCCGACAAGGGCCTGGTCGGACCGCACGCCATCTTCGACGCGGCCATGCTCGATACGCCGCGCATCGACGAGGCCTTCAAGGATCAGCAGGAAGACATCGAGTGGCGCGTGGCCATCAAGCGCCGCGGCGCCGTCTCCACCGTCACCTTCCCGTTCAATCCGCTGGACGCCGTGGGCTGGCATGGCGATCTGTCGGTGGTCCGCATAAACGTGCGGGATCTGCGGCCACTCATGAGCCACCGCTATCACCTGCCGCCGTCGGCGCACACCACGTTCCTCGCCGACCGCTTCGTCGTATGCACATTCGTGCCGCGCCCGTTCGAATCCGATCCGGGCGCCATCAAGGTGCCCTTCTTCCACAACAACGACGATTACGACGAGGTGTTGTTCTATCACGCCGGCGATTTTTTCAGCCGCGACAACATTCACCCCGGCATGATCACGCTGCACCCGGGCGGCTTCAC
>DASQJS010000404.1:0-2020 GCA_035630995.1 Steroidobacteraceae bacterium
GGGCGCGAAGCCGCAGGACTCGTGTCGGCGGTTGGGAAGGGCGTGCGCGGATTTCGCGTCGGTGATCGTGTTGCATACGTAATGTCGCCGCCCGGGAGCTACGCCGATCTTCGCAACGTGCCCGCGGCGCGAGTCGTGAAAATTCCGGCCGGTGTGAGCGACGAACATGCCGCGGTGCTTGCGCTCAAGGGCATGACAGCCTGTTTCCTGCTGCGCCACTGCTTTCGCGTCGAACGCGGCGACGTGATCGTCGTGCACGCGGCGGCCGGCGGGGTCGGCTCGCTGCTCTCGCAATGGGGCAGGAAGTTAGGCGCCGAGGTCGTGGGCATCGTCGGCAGCGAAGACAAGGTGAAGCTCGCAAAGAAGAACGGTTGCAAGCACGTGCTGGTGCGCGGCCGCGATGAAATCGCGGTGAGCGTCCGAAAATTCAGCAAGGGCCTTGGCGCACACGTGGTGTATGACGGCGTGGGCAAGGACACGTTCGTCGAGTCGCTCGACAGCCTGCGCAAGCGCGGCATGATGGTGTCGTACGGCAACGCTTCGGGACCGGTGCCGCCGTTCTCGCCCGCCGAGCTCGTGAAGCGTGGCTCGCTGTTCCTGACGCGGCCGACGATGTTCGACTACACCGAGTCGCGCGAGGATCTCGAGGCGATCGCCCGCGAGACGTTCGGAGCGGCGAAGAAGGGCTGGATCAAGGTGCAGATCCACCAGCGCTACAAACTGGCGGACGCGGCGCAGGCGCATCGCGATCTCGAAGCGCGCAAGACCACGGGCGCGAGCGTGATCCTTCCCTAGGGTAGGAGCGCGCTGCGCCGGGTGCCGGTTATCTAACTACGTGCAACGCCCGCGCATTGCGCCCGACCGCTAGCGCGCCGGAGCGAACCACTTCGACGATGTCGGTGCGTTCACCGAGGTCGGTCACGAACTGGGTGACCTCGACTTCACTCGCGGTCAGCTCCACCACGAAGCCTTCGGGCGAGGGCTCGAGTACGCGGCCGCCGGCACGCACGACGTAACCGCGAACGGAATCGACCAACTGCGGTTCGACGCGAAGCTTGAGCACCACGAGCTCGCGCTCGATGTGCTCGCCACGCGTGAGATCTTCCACCGCCACCACGTCGATGAGCTTGTTGAGCTGGTTGACGATCTGCAGGATCACGTTGTCCGCGCCCGTGGTCACCAGCGTGACGCGTGATACCGAGGGGTCATCCGTGGCAGCTACCGACAGCGACTCGATGTTGTAGCCGCGGGTGGAAAACAGACCGGTGACGCGGGTAAGCGCGCCGGCCTCGTTCTGCAGGTGGATGGCGATGATATGACGCATGGTTTTCGGGCAATCGGGTCGGCGGAAACGGCGGCCAGAATAGCGGTTTGCGCCCAATCCGTTCAATCAAACAATACAAAATGCTAGGCTCCCGCGGGCTATGGCAAAAACCCCCAAAATCCGTGACTTGACCGCGACTGGCACCCCGGCTGCGCCCACCATCGCCCATCCGCTTGCAGGTCAGAAAATGACCGGCGCGGAGATGATCGTGCAGGTACTCGCGGACGAGGGGGTATCGACCATTTTCGGCTACAGCGGCGGCGCCATCCTGCCTACCTACGACGCCGTCTTCTGCTTCAACGAAGACCGCGCGAAGAAGGGCGAGCCGCAGATGCCGCTCATCGTGCCGGCGAACGAGCAGGGCGCGGGTTTCATGGCCGCAGGTTATGCGCGCGCCAGCGGCCGCGTGGGCGTGGCCATCGTCACGTCGGGTCCCGGCGCCACCAACACGGTCACCCCGATCCGCGATTGCATGGCGGATTCCATTCCCATCGTCGTCATCTGCGGGCAGGTGCCCACCAGCGCCATTGGAACGGATGCGTTCCAGGAAGCGCCGGTGCCTTCCATCATGGGCTCGGTGGCCAAGCACATTTTTCTCGTCACCGATCCGGCGAAACTCGAGACCACCGTGCGCACCGCGTTCGAAATCGCGCGCACCGGCCGCCCGGGCCCCGTGGTCATCGACGTGCCGAAGGA
>DASQJS010000405.1:0-4838 GCA_035630995.1 Steroidobacteraceae bacterium
CCCAGTTTTTCGCCAGTGACGACGCGCCCGCGCATCGAATAGGGTCGGCCTAACAAGTCGCGCGCCGCGTGAAAATCCCCGGCCGCCAGCGCCGTGCGGACACCGCTCGAACTCACGCGGACTTCGTCCACGCACACCGACGGTACCAGCTCGAGCGCAAACCGGCCGGCATCCGCCGCGGCCTGCAGCAGCGCCACGCTGCCGGCGCCGCCACGCCCGAAACGAAAGTCCTGCCCGACCACCACCGCCGAGGCGGCGAATTGCTCCGCCAGCAGGTTCACGAACTGCTCGCCGGACAGGCTTCGCAGCTTCTCGTTGAACCGCAACACACACACCGCGTTGAGGTCCGAATGCGAGAGCACGCGCCAGCGCTCGCGCAGGTCCGTGAGCCGCGCCGGCGGCTCCTGGGCCGGCTGAGCCTGGGACATCAGGTATTCGCGCGGCAGCGGCTCGAACGTGAGCATGATCGCCGGCTTCCCGGCGTGCGCCGCCAGCGCACAGGCCCGCGCAATCAACGCGCCGTGTCCGAGGTGGATGCCATCGAAGCTGCCCACCGTGATGGCGGCTCCTCGATGATGGGGCTTCAGGCCCTGTATTCCACGTATGAATTCCATGGCGATCAGGCCGCGGCGTTGCGCATGTGGCGCAGGCGCAGGCCGCTCACGAACAACATGGCGAAATAGGTCGCGGCTGCCGCCACTACGCACATCGCGAGCCGCGCGGCGCGTTCCAGCGGCGATGCGGCCAGCCAGCCGGAAATGTCGCCGCCCAGCCAGATGAGCAGCGCGGCCATTGCCGCGTTGGCGAACAGGACTCGCGCCAGCAACACAGTCCACCCCGGCCGGGGCTTGTAGACACCGGCACGCACCAGCCCGCGCCAGAGCAGGGTCGTATTGATTGCCGCGGAGATGCAGGTCGACGTGGCGATCAGGATGTGCGGATAGGGAAAGCCGAGATAGTGGGCCGGCAACACCACGGCAATGTTGATTGCCATGTTGCAGCCGAGCGCGATGAGGCCCACGCGCACCGGAGTCCGCGTGTCCTGGCGCGCGAAATATCCCGGCGCCAGCACCTTCACGAGGCTGAAGCCGAGCAGGCCCCATGAATAGGCCATCAACGCGTAGCTGGCCATTTTCACGTCGTGAGGCAGGAACGCGCCGTAGCCGAAGGTGGTGGCCGTGAGCGGACCTGCAAACACCAGCATCGCGACCGCGGCCGGTGAAACCAGCAGGATCACGAGCTTCAGAGCCCAGTCGATTGTGGCGGTGAAATGCTCCGGGGATTCGTCCGCGTGATGACGCGAAAGGCCCGGAAGGATCACGGTGGCCAACGCGATGCTGAAGACCCCGAGCGGGAATTCCATGAGGCGGTCCGCGTAGTACAGCCACGACACGCTGCCGGTGATGAGGAACGTGGCAATCTGTGTGTCGAGCAACAGGCTGACCTGCGCCACCGACGAACCGAATACGCCCGGCAACATCAGTCGGCCGATCCGTCGCACACCATCGGCGGCGGGACGCCACCGTGGCCAGCGGAACAGACCGAGGCGCATCACGGCGGGCACCTGGAATCCCAGCTGCAAGAGGCCGCTGACGAACACCCCCATGGCCAGCGCCACGCCCGGGTTGTCGGTGTGGGGCGCAATCCACAGCGCCACGATGATCATGACCACGTTCATGATCACCTGCGTGTACGCCGGCAACGCGAACTTGCCGTAGCTGTTGAGCACGCCGGAGAACAGCGCGCTCAGCGAGATGAAGAACAGGTAGGGAAACGTCCAGCGAAGCATCGACGTTGCCAGGTGCCACTTGTCGGGCTCGTTGTGCCAGCTCGGCGCGAACGCGAGGATGATGAGTGGCGCGGCGATGACGCCTAACAACGTAACGACCAGCAACAGCACGCCGAAGGTGCCGGCGACGGAATCCACGAGTTCGCGCGCCTCGTCTTTCGAGCGCTTCGACTTGTATTCGCTGATGACGGGCACGAAGGCCTGCGAAAACGAGCCTTCGGCGAACAGGCGGCGCAGGAAGTTCGGGATCTTGAACGCCACGAGCCAGGCGTCCATGAAGGCGCTGGCGCCGAACGCCTGCGCGTAAATCATCTCGCGGGCCAATCCGGTGATACGCGACACCAACGTCGCCACGCCGGTCACGGCGGTGCTCTTGAAAATCGCTCCACTCACCCTGCAAGGCCCCGAAAAATAAAGGAAAAACTGCGCAAGCCGCGCACTATACCGGACTCGGCTTTCAAGCGTTGACAAGGTACAGGTCGGTCAGCACACTACGCGGCCTCAAAACGACCCTGATTTGCTGGAGATTCCTTCGTGGCGAATACCAAGTCGGCCGAAAAAGCCGCCCGTCGAGCAGAAACCAACCGCAATCGCAACGTTGCGCTGCGTTCACGCATGCGCTCTGCCCTGCGCAAGGTCGTCGACGCCGTGGCCGCTGGCGACAAGGCCATTGCATCCTCTGCGCTCAAGGAAGCCCAGCCGGTCATCGACTCGCTGGTCAACAAGAACGTCATCCATCGCAACAAGGCCGCCCGCCACAAGAGCGCGCTCACGGCCCGCATCAAGGCGATGAAGTAAGAGAGAAGGTTAAGACTTCGGCGCCTCACGGCGCGGAGCTATGAAAGAGCCGGCGTTAGCCGGCTTTTTCGTTTTCGGAAGGTCGTTCGTTTCGGAATCGGGCTATCGGCGCGCGCGTTTCTTCGCGGGGCGCTTTGCGGGTCGCTTCACGCGGGCCGGAGATTTCTTCCTGGCCGGCGCCTTCTTCCGGGGCGCCGCCTTCTTCTTTTTCGGCACCTTCTTCTTGGCGACTTTTGCCGCCTTCACGGGCTTGGCCTTCGCCGTGGGCTTCGGCGCGATCACCGGCAGTTCCAGGTTGCCCTGCGCCGGCGCTTCGCCGGTTTCCAGAAAGCGCATGACCGCTTCGGTCAGGTCGGTCGTCCCGGCATGCGTGACACCAGAAATGAGAAACGCCGGGCCGCGATACTTCAGCGCCACGGCAATCGAAACCGCCAGCTTCACGGCCTCGTCATCGGGCAGCAGATCGCGCTTGTTGAGCACCAGCCATCGCGGCTTGGTCAGCAAGTCTTCACTGAACTTGCCGAGTTCGCCGACGATGGAGTTCGCGTCGCGCACCGGATCCGCGGAAGGATCCGTAGGCGCGATGTCCACCAGGTGCAGCAGCACGCGAGTGCGCTGCAGGTGCTTGAGAAAGCGAATGCCAAGGCCCGCGCCGTCGGCCGCGCCTTCGATGAGGCCCGGGATGTCGGCCATCACGAAGCTGCGCTGGTTGCCGCAGGAGATGACTCCGAGGTTCGGATACAGCGTCGTGAAGGGATAGTCGGCGATCTTCGGGCGCGCGGCCGACACCGCCGTGATGAGCGTCGACTTGCCGGCGTTCGGCAGGCCTAACAAACCCACATCGGCGATGACTTTGAGCTCGAGTTCGAGCGCACGCTGCTCACCCGGCAGTCCCGGTCCGAATTGACGCGGCGATCGGTTCTTGCTCGATTTGAAACGCTGGTTGCCCCAGCCGCCCTTGCCGCCGCGCGCCACCAGCAGCTCCATGTCTGCTTTGGCCATGTCGCCCAGCACTTCACCGGTTTCGGCATCGCGCACGATCGTGCCCACGGGCACCATGACCGTCGTGTCTTTGCCACCGCGGCCGGTCATGTCACGACCGCCACCCGGTTCGCCATTTTCGGCGCGGAATGTGCGCTCGACCCGGAAATCGACCAGCGTGTTGATGCCTTCGCGAGCGCGGAACGTGACGCTGCCGCCAAGTCCACCATCGCCGCCATCGGGGCCACCGAAGGGCACGAACTTCTCGCGCCGGAAACTGATGCAGCCTCGGCCGCCGTTTCCCGCCTGAACGCGAACTCGCGCCTCGTCTACGAATTTCATTCCTGCGACCCTTTGCCTAAGCTTCCGCGCACTTTGTCAGGGGCTGCGCCCCACTCATAAACGAGAAACCCGGCTAAGAAGCCGGGTTTCTCGTACATCAAATGTAATGGGGCAACCCTACTCGGCGTCGATGCTCACGAAGGTGTGCTGTTCTTCACCCTTCTTCGCGAACTTCACGCGGCCCGGCTTGAGCGCGAACAACGTGTGGTCGGTGCCGATGCCGACATTGCTGCCCGCACGCATGGTGGTGCCGCGCTGGCGGACCAGGATGTTGCCGGCGAGCACGGTTTCGCCGCCGAACTTCTTCACGCCGAGGCGCTTGCTGTGTGATTCGCGGCCGTTACGAGTACTGCCGCCTGCCTTTTTATGTGCCATTTGAGCCTAGCTCCAACTAACTAATAGGGAACCAGCGCTTAAGCGCTGATGCCGGTGATCTTGACCTGCGTGTACTGCTGGCGGTGCGTGCCCTGGCGCAGGTAGTGCTTGCGACGGCGGAACTTGACGATGACTTTCTTCTCGCCCTTGCCGTGCTTTTCGACGGTGGCCGTAACCTTGCCGCCCTTGAGCAGAGGAGCGCCAACTTTGATGTTGTCGCCGTCACCGATGAGCAGGACTTCGCCGAACTCAATCGTGGAGCCCGGGTCGCCCGCGAGGTTTTCAACCTTGAGGACGGTGCCCTTTTCGACTCGATACTGTTTGCCGCCCGTGGCGATGACCGCGTACATCGTGATGACTCCGAAAAAACCGTTCGGGACCAAAGCCTTAAAGCCATGTGCCATCCCGAAGGGACGCGCATTCTACGTACCACTCCCGCACCGGTCAAACCGCCGCCTGAACCTGATTTATTCCACTAGAATCAACGCCCTAAATGAGCTCAAAAGTCACCCACCTTCCCACCTCCCGCCCGGCTTCCCGCACTACCGACGTC
>DASQJS010000406.1:0-10303 GCA_035630995.1 Steroidobacteraceae bacterium
GGGGGCGCCGGAGTCGCGGCCTGGGGAGTCGGAAAACTCCTCGGCGCGAGTATTGTCGGATGAGGGCCTGATGCTCGTCGTCGCTATTGTCGGACGTCAGGGCAGCGGCAAAACAACGCTCATCGAACGGCTGATCCCCGCGCTGCACGGTCGCGGCCTCACGGTCTCGACCATCAAACACACCCACCATCACCGCATCGAGCTCGACGTACCCGGCAAGGACAGCCACCGTCACCGCCTGGCGGGGGCGTCCGAGGTCATCGTCGCTTCGGATGCGGGGTGGGCACGCATCGCCGCAAGGCCGGAGCCGGCCAGCCTGCCGGTGCTGGTGGCGCAGCTGCGCCCCGTCGACATCGTGCTGGTCGAGGGATTCAAGCAACTCGAAGGTTTACGACGGGTCGAAGTGTTCCGGGGCGAAGGCCAGCCACTGGCGCTGGCCGATCCGGGCATCGCGGCCGTGGCGGTGCCAGGGGGCGTTCCGCCGGCCGGTTTCCGCGGCGTGACACTGTCGCTCGAGGACACGCCAGCGCTGCTGGAGTTCATCCTAAGCGCTTGATTTGAAAGTATTGCCATCCCGGCATTGAATTCGCCGTGGCCGACGCCAGAATTGCCGCAGCCGATTTGACGTGAACCCAACAGGAGCCGTCGCTTAGATGAAACGCATATTCCTTCTCGTCTTTACCAACATCGCCGTCATGGCGGTGCTGGCCCTGGCCATCCAGGTGTTTGGCCTCGATCGCGCGCTGGCGCAGAAGGGCATGAACCTCACCGGCCTGCTCGTCATCTCGGCGATCTTCGGCTTCGGCGGCGCTTTCATCTCGCTGCTCATCTCCAAGTGGATGGCCAAGCGCGCCATGGGCGTCAAGGTCATCACGAACCCGGCCAACGAGACCGAACGCTGGCTGGTGAATGTCGTTACCCAGCAGGCCCAGGCGGCTGGCATCGGCATGCCCGAAGTCGGCATTTTCGATTCTCCGGATCCGAACGCGTTTGCCACGGGTGCTAACAAGAACTCCGCGCTGGTGGCGGTGAGCACGGGCCTGCTTCGTAACATGCGCCGCGATGAAGTCGAGGCCGTGCTGGGCCACGAAGTGAGCCATGTCGCCAACGGCGACATGGTCACGCTCACGCTCATCCAGGGCGTCATGAACACCTTCGTGTTCTTCCTCGCGCGAATCATCGGCGGCATCGTCGACAAGGTCATCCTCAAGAACGAGCGTGGCAATGGCATCGGCTACTTCGTCACGGTGATCGTCGCGCAGATCGTGCTCGGCTTCCTCGCCGGCATGGTCGTCGCCTGGTTCTCTCGCCAGCGTGAGTTCCGTGCGGACGCGGGTGGCGCACATCTCGCGGGCACCAATTCGATGATCGGCGCACTCGAAGCCCTCAAGCGTGTCCATACCCCTACGGCGTTGCCGGAGCAGATGAAGGCCTTCGGAATCAACGACGCCGCGCCTACGGGCCTGCAGCGGCTGCTCATGAGCCATCCGCCGCTCGATGAGCGAATTGCCGCACTGAACAGCGCGCGCTAACTGCCAAGCACTTCAAAGCCGGCGCCGGGCGGAATGCTGCAACATTCCCCGGCGCCGCCGTTGGGAGCGCATCCGATTCCACCCGACGCCGTATCACCTGAGAAGGAATTCGCGAATTACATGAACTCGCAGACGCAAACGTCGAACAATCCGCTGGTGCGCCTCGGGTCAGCGGTGCTGGCCTGGTTCGACACGGGCCGGGCCTCGAGCTTCGACACGCAAGCCGATCACGCCGGCGCCGATCGCATCGACTGGGTTCGCACGCTGCCTTTCATCCTGATGCACGCGGCGTGTTTGTTTGCGTTCGTGGTCGGGGTGAGTCCGATCGCCATCGTCGTTTGTGCCGCCCTGTACTTCATTCGCATGTTCGCGATCACCGGCTTCTATCACCGCTATTTCTCGCACAAGTCCTTCAAGACCTCGCGCGTCGGCCAGTTCCTGTTCGGCGTGCTGGGCGCCTCGGCCGTGCAGCGCGGCCCGATCTGGTGGGCGGCACATCATCGCGACCACCACCAGTATTCCGACAAGCCCGAAGACGCGCATTCGCCCATCCAGCACGGATTCCTGCGCGCGCACATGAGCTGGTTCCTTTCGAAAAAAGGTTTCGCGCCGGACCTGAAGCGCGTGCGCGATCTCATGAATTTTCCCGAGCTGCGCTGGCTCGACCGTTTCGACATCATCGTGCCGGTGTTGCTGGCGGTGGCGGTGTTCTTCCTCGGCGTGGCGTTAGAGAAGTTCGCCCCGGGTCTCGGCACCAACGGCTGGCAGATGCTCGTCTGGGGCTTCTTCGTATCCACCGTGCTCACGTCGCACGGTACGTACACCATCAATTCCCTGTCGCACGTCTTCGGCACGCAGCGTTACAAGACGGGTGATTCGAGCCGCAACAACTGGTTCCTCGCGTTGATCACGCTTGGCGAAGGCTGGCACAACAATCACCACCACTACCCGAGCTCGACGCGCCAGGGCTTCTACTGGTGGGAAGTCGACATCACCTATTACCTGCTCAAGCTGATGTCGTGGATGGGGATCATCTGGGACCTGAAGCCCGTGCCCCGCTCGATGCGAGATGATCATCCGCGCCGAATCGTCAAATAGCCCTTAGTTTTCCGCGCATCCGAATGACCTGAACTCCCGTAGGTACGGGGGAGTTCGGTCACTTTCGGATTTTCCATGCGCGTTGCGGTCGTAGGTTCTGGCATCTCCGGCATGGTGGCCGCGTCGCGGCTGCATCGAAGCCATGAGGTCACGGTTTTCGAAGCCGGTTCCCATGTCGGCGGACACACAAACACCATCGACGTCGACTGGCAGGGCCGCCACTTTGCGATCGACACCGGCTTCATCGTCTTCAACGACTGGACGTATCCGCGTTTCATAGCTCTCTTGAACGAGCTCGGCGTCGACTACCAGGACTCGAACATGAGCTTCAGTCTGCGCGATGAACGCAACGGGCTCGAATACAACGGCACCAGCGTCAACACGCTGTTCGCCCAGCGGCTGAATGCGCTGCGCCCGTCGTTTCTGCGCATGATCGCCGACATCCTGCGCTTCAATAAGCGCAGCCTGCAGCTCCTGGCCGGGAATGACGACGCGCTTACGCTTGGCGACTATCTCGACGCGCATCGCTATTCGCGCGCCTTCCGGGAACAGTTCATCGTTCCCATGGGCATGTCGATCTGGTCGGCAACCGAGCGGGCGATGTTGTCGTTCCCGGCGCGATTCTTCGTCGAGTTCTTCGACAAGCACGGCTTTCTGAGCGTGAACAACCGCCCCGTGTGGCAGGCGATCAAAGGCGGCTCGCGCGAGTACATGCGAAAGCTGGCGGCGCCGCTCGCGCATCGAATCCGGCTGAACACCGCCGTCACATCCGTGCGTCGCGATTGGGCGGGCGTCACGCTTCGCACCGGGATCAACACGACCGAACGTTTCGACCACGTGTTCTTCGCCTGCCACAGCGACCAGGCGCTGAAGATCCTGCAAGACCCGTCCGAGGCGGAGACCGCCGTGCTCGGCGCAATTCCCTACCAGGAAAACGAAGCCGTGCTGCACACCGATGACCGGCTTCTGCCGCGCACACGGCTCGCGCGCGCGGCCTGGAACTATCACTTGCTTGCGGTACGCGACAGCGCCATGCGCGACCGGATCGCCCTCACCTACGACATGAACGTGCTGCAGTCGCTCGATGCGCCGGTGCGTTTCCTGGTGACTCTCAACCGCACCGTGGACATCGATCCGGCGAAGGTGCTGAAGACCATCACCTACCACCATCCGGTCTATCTACCGGCCGGCGTGGCGGCACAGAGGCGCCGCGCCGACATCAGCGGCGTAAATCGCACGTTCTACTGTGGCGCTTACTGGCGGTATGGGTTTCACGAAGATGGCGTGGTCAGCGCCGAGTGGGCGCTCGAAGACTTCGCTCGCTTCGCGCAAGGCGCGAGCGCCGAATCCGAACGGCTGGCCCGCGCCGTATAACCTCACATGAAAAGCGCTCTATATTCGGGATGGATTCGGCATCGGCGCTTCGGGCCGGCGCAGAACCGCTTTCGATATCGCATCTTCATGAGCTACCTGGATCTCGCGGAGTTGCCGGGACTGCTCGACAAGCACTGGTTCTGGTCGGCGCGCCGGCCCGCGCCTGCCTGGTTTCGCCGCCAGGATTTTCTGGGCCCGGCGCAAGTGCCGCTCGATCAGGCGGTTCGCGATCTCGTGCAGCAGCGCACCGGGGTGCGGCCCGCGGGCCCGATCCGCCTGCTCACCCATCTGCGTTTTTTCGGTTACAGCTTCAACCCGGTGAGCTTCTACTACGTGTTCGACGCGAAGGACATGCGCGTCGAAACCATCGTCGCCGAGATCACCAACACGCCGTGGAAAGAGCGTCACGCCTACGTGTTGCCGGTCGCCAGCGCGCGCCGCGGTACGGGTCGCGCGTGGCGCTTCAGCTTCGAGAAGCAGTTTCACGTCTCACCATTCTTGCCCATGGACATGCGCTACGAGTGGTGTTTCGGCGCGCCATCGCAGGAGCTGCACGTCCACATGGAAAACTGGCGCGAAGGCGAGGCCTGCTTCGACGCCACGCTCACTCTGCGGCGCCAGTCCATGAACGCGCGCGCGATGTCCCTTGCGCTCCTGCAATTTCCATTGATCACGTTGAAGGTCTCGGCGCTCATCTACTGGCAGGCGCTGAAGCTGCTGGTGAAGCGGGCGCCATTCCATGCCCATCCGCGCAAACGCGCGAAGCCTGCCAAATCGGTGATGCCGGCATGAACACCCGCTCGCCCCTGCTACGCGAAACTCTCGATTCACCTCACCCGAGGCGCACGACGCTGCTGGCGCGTCTCGGCCGCAAACTGCTGCTCAACCAGCTTCGCCGGTTCGAACACGGCGAAGTGCGCCTGGTCGAAGCCAATGGCCGGCAACATGTGTTCGGCTGCCGTCACGCCGGATTCGATCTTGGCTGCACGGTGTACTTCGACCACGAACAGGCTTTCGCCGACGCAGCCTTCGGCGGCACAGTCGGTGCAGGCGAGGCGTACATCCGCGGGCTGTGGCGCTGCGACGACCTCGTCACGCTGGTGCGCATCTTCGTGGCCAATCGCGAGCAGATGAATCGCCTCGACTCCGGCTGGTCGCTGCTGAGTCGCCCGCTGCTCAAGCTCTTTCACTGGGCCAACCGCAACAGCAGGAACGGCAGCGCGCGCAACATCGCCGCGCACTACGACCTGGGCAATGCGCTCTACGAAATCATGCTCGATGACACCATGGCCTATTCATGCGCAATTTTCCCGCGCGCCGACGCCACGCTCGCGGAAGCATCGGAAGCGAAGTTCGACGCGATCTGCCGCAAGCTCGACCTGAAACCCGGCGACCACGTGCTCGAGACCGGCACGGGCTGGGGTGGGTTCGCCATTCACGCCGCGCAGCACTACGGCTGCCGCGTCACCACCACCACGATCTCGGTGGAGCAACGCGACTTCGCCGTTCGCAAGATCGCCGCGCTGAACCTTTCCGATCGGATCACGGTGCTGCTGCATGACTATCGCGACCTCACGGGGCAATACGACAAGCTCGTCTCCATCGAGATGGTGGAGGCAGTCGGCGCGCCGTTCCTCGACGGGTACTTCAGTCACTGCGCGCGGCTGCTCAAGCCCGAAGGCGCCATGCTGCTGCAGGCCATCACCATCCAGGACCAGTTTTACGAGCAGGCACTGAAATCGGTGGACTTCATCCAGCGCCACGTGTTTCCCGGAAGTTTCATCCCTTCGGTGCAGGCGCTGTCGAAGTCATTGTCAAAGGCGACTGATCTGAAAATCTTCCACCTCGAAGATATCGGCCCGCACTACGCGCGCACGCTGCGCCTGTGGCGAGAGCGGTTTTTCCGCAACCTCGCCACGGTGCGCAAACTCGGCTACAGCGAGAGCTTCGTGCGGCTGTGGGAGTACTACCTTTGTTACTGCGAAGGCGGTTTCACCGAACGCCAGCTCGGCACCGTGCAGATGCTGCTGACCAAGCCGGGGTTTCGGGGCGGCGTCCGCATCACAGCTTCTTCAGGTAAGCCAGCAATGCCTCGATCTCCTCCGGCTGCGGTTGCCGGTCGAAGTTGATTCCGTCCGTGGACGCCACGGGCGGCACCACACCGGGCGCCGCACCGGCGCGCACGCGCTTGTAGAACTCGACGTAGTGCTCGACCACTTCTTCCAGCGATGCCGCACTGTTGTTGTGGAAGTACGGCGCGGTGTGGCGGATGCCGCGCAGACCGTTCACGTCCAGCTTGTTCCAGTCATCGAGCGGCGGAGGCCCTCCAACAAACCCGGTCAGTAGCGCGCGGCCAGGATCGGAACTGACGCGACGCACAGTGGTGCCGTTGGGGAGAGTGATCTCATATGTGCGCGCGTTGCGCGCCAGGCGCTCGGGACAAGGTTTGAAGTTGAAACGGGCTGGCGACACCGTGTCCACCGGGCGGGGGCATTGAGTCAGGATATCGTGGTAACGCACCACGGGCGCCTGCGTGGTGGATTGGCCAGGACCGCCATGACATTGGCCGCAGGAACGCGCGAACACGACCTTGCCCGCCTGTTCGAGTCCCGAGAGCGGAGGATCGGGATCGGGAAGAACTGAAACCCCTGCAGAGATCGCATCGCTGAGCGCCCGCACACGATGATTGGTGAAAAGCGTGCGCTGAAAGGCGGCGAGGTCATCGAGCATGCGTTGCGGCGGCGGCGCCTGGACCTGCGCGTGGTCCAGCAGTGCGCCAAGGGCCTGCTCCTGCAGATCCGCGAACCGTCCATCCAGCTGATATCCGCCGCTGGCGTTGGGCGCGCGCGCCCAGGGATTCTTCCCATCCGGGCCAGTGAGCTTCACATCGTTGACCGTCGGCACCATGCGCCAGATGTCCACCGTGGATTCCGCTGACGGCAGATTGGTGACCGGATCGATCAGGCGGAAGTTCTGCGGCAGCGTGAACTGCACGCGCACCAGGCCGTTCTCGCGCAGGTTGCGGAAGTCCCGCGCCTTGTTGCCATTGGTCCGAAAATCGTCGGCGTCGACGGGCCTGAACAGCGGATCGTCCGCGAAAGGGTTCCAGCGCCGTCGCTTCTGCAGCAGCTGGAACCGGGCTTCCACGCCCGCCGGTGACATCTGAAACTGGTCCGACGGCATGTGACAGTCGGCGCAGGATCGTCCGTTGCCATCGAGGCCATGCAAGGAACGATCGAAAAAGGTAAAGAACCCGCGAAACACGGCTTCGCACGACTCACCGCCGCAGGTTCGCGTATGTTGCACCGGCGCTGAGTCGCCGGCCGTCACCACGGTGGTCACCAGCAAGGCCAACAGGATGAGAAGGAATTTCCCGGACATATGTTTCTCCCTTTACGCTTGCGAAAATTGCTGCCAGGGAATCTCGCCGCCCGTCAGGCGAAAATCATGGGCGGTTCGATGAAAAATCCTGAATTGTTGTGTTCATGAACATCGATGTGGTCGCCCCGTACCTGGAATTGCCCGGTTTCACCGTGGATGTGCGCCGAAGGCTGCTGCTGCGTCGCGAAAGCGGCGAGGTCATCGCGCTCAACGCCAAGGTCTTCGACACGCTGCTGTACCTCGCGCAGCATCCCGGCGAGGTGCTGGACAAGGACACCTTGCTCAGCGCGGTATGGCCGGGCGTGGTCGTGGAGGAAAACAGCCTGGCGCAAAACGTTTCCGCGCTCCGCCAGGCGCTGGGCGAGACCCATGGCGAGAACCGTTACATCGCAACCGTGCCTCGTCGTGGTTATCGGTTCGTAGCGGAGGTCCATGCGCGCAGTGAATTGCCGGCGGCAAGTGACACGCCCGTCGCTGCGCATTCCGGAACATCCTCACCGCGCGCCATCCCCCGGCCCTGGTGGATAGGGGCAATGGTCCTGGCTGTGGCGCTGTTGATCGGCGCCACCTGGTTCTGGCGCGCGGGTGAAAGGGAAGAACCCGCAGCAACGCCCGGCGCCTTGCCGGCGCTCGCCGTGCTGCCGTTCAAGCCGCTGGTGCTGACCGAACGCGACGAATCCCTCGAGCTCGGCATGACCGATTCCCTGATCGCGAAGCTCAGTGAGCTCGACGGTCACGTCGTGAGGCCTCTGAGCTCCGTGCGCCGCTATGCGGCGCCGGAACAGGACGCGCTGGCCGCGGCACGCGCTCTGGATGCACAGGTGGTGCTGGACGGATTCCTGCAGCACAGCGGCGGCCGGTTACGCGTGACCACGCGACTGCTGGATGTGAAGGACGGTCGCCAGATCTGGGCGGGAAGCTTCGACGAGACCTTCACCACCATATTCGAAGTGCAGGACACCATCGCCCGGCGGGTAAGCGAGGCGCTGCGGGCGCCGCTGTCGGATCGCGCGGCGCGACGCAGTGAGCGCGGCTCGACACAGAACTCGGCGGCCTATCTTGCGCACGCGAATGGCAAGCTGGCCTGGAGTCGCCTCACCCGCCAAAGCCTCAACCAGGCCATCGGCGAATTCGAAAAAGCCCTGGCGCTCGATCCACGGTATGCCCTCGCCTACGTGGGCATCGCCGACAGTTACGCGACGCTGGGCGTGTTCGGCGTGATGGCCCCGCACGATGCGTTCCCGCGCGCACGCCGTGCCGCGCAGCAGGCGCTGGCAATCGAGTCCGGGCTCGCTGCCGCGCACGCCACGCTGGGGCACATCACGGTTCAGTACGATCTCGACTGGATCACCGGCATGGCCGAGTACGAGCGCGCCATCGCGCTCGATCCCGGCTATGCGCGCACCTATCACTGGCGCGGCCTCTCGAATGCCATGCATGGCGCCACCGCGCGCGCCATAGCCGACTTCGAACACGCGCGGCAGCTGGAGCCACTGTGGATCGCGCCGCGTGCAGCCACGGGCAATATCCTTTTCTACGCACGCCGTTACAAGGAAGCCATCGCCGAACTCAGCGCGACGCTGGAACTCGACGAGCGCGCCGACAACGCCCGCACCTATCGTGCGCGGGCCTATCTACATTCGGGGCAGCGCGACCTGGCATTGGCCGAATTCCTGAAACTGCGCGAGCGCGAGGCGCGCACGCCGGGCAGCTTCGGCGATGTCGGCCAGGCGCTGGCCCTGCTGGGACGGACCGACGAAGCGCGCGCGGAACTGGCGCGGCTGGTGCAGCTCGCGACGACCCGCTACGTGCCGGCGCTGGACATCGCCACCATCCATGCCAGCCTGGGCGATCGCGACAGCGCGTTCCAGTGGCTGGAACGGGCCTATACCGACCGCTCCACCAACATTTCCATGCTGGAGTACGACCCGAGCTTCGACGCCCTGCACGACGATGCGCGCTTCGCCGCGCTGGTGGAACGGATCGACCAGCGCAAACGCAAGGACCTGTGAAGTCAAGCCAGACCCCACGCGCTATCATGCGCGCGTGAACGACACCGCCGCCCTCACCCGCTCGCTCCACGAACTGCTCGACGACGCCGGCGTTCTCACCGACCCGGTCCGAACCGCGCCCATGCTGCGCGATCATCGTGCGCTGTATCGCGGCCATGCATTGGCAGTGGTGGCGCCCGCCGACACCGCCGCCGTGGCGCGCGTGCTCGCCTACTGCAATGAGCACCGCATCGGCGTGGTGCCCCAGGGCGGCAACACCAGCTACTGCGGTGGCGCCACCCCGGACGCGTCCAGCAGCCAGGTCCTGCTGTCGCTGGCGCGCCTGAACCGCGTACGCGCCGTCGACGCCGACAACTACACGATGATTGCCGAGGCCGGCTGCATCCTGGCGAGCCTCCAGGCCGCAGCCGCCGACGCCGATCGCTATCTACCGCTGAGCCTGGGAAGCGAAGGCAGCTGCATGCTCGGTGGCAATCTCTCCACGAACGCCGGCGGCCTCAACGTCATCCACTACGGCATGGCCCGCGAGCTGGTGCTGGGCCTCGAAGTGGTGCTCGCCGACGGCCGCGTGATGGACACGCTCACCGGGCTGCGCAAGGACAACACGGGCTACGACATCAAGTCGCTGTTCCTGGGCGCCGAAGGCACGCTCGGCATCATCACGGCCGCGTGTATCAAGGTCTACCCGGCGCCGCGCACGCGCGCCACCGCATTCATCGCCGCGCGCGATCCGGCGGCCGCCGTATCGTTGTTAGGTGCGTTGCGGCAGGCCAGCGGCGACTGCGTCACCTCGTTCGAGTTGATCCCGCGCATCGGTATCGAACTCACCACGCGCCACATCCCGGGCGTGACGGATCCGCTGTCCGCGCCCTCGCCCTGGTACGTCCTGGCAGAGCTTTCCTCTGC
>DASQJS010000407.1:0-26043 GCA_035630995.1 Steroidobacteraceae bacterium
CGCAATCGATGCGAGTGATTCGCTCGAGTTGGATACGGTCGACAAGAAGGTTTACTGGGACGTCGTCGACCACTGTTACCTCTGTGACATGTGTTTCATGACGAAGTGTCCGTACGTCCCGCCACATCCCTGGAACATCGACTTCCCGCACCTGATGCTGCGCGCCAAGCACGTGCAGCATCGCAAGGGCGAGCACTCCTTCCGCGACAAACTACTGTCGAACACCCGCGGACTCGGCAGCATCGCCGGCATTCCCGTGGTTGCCGAGATCGTCAACGCGGTGAACGGCACCAGGGTGGGCCGCAAGTTGTTAGAGGCCACGCTCGGCGTCGATGCCACGGCGCCGATCCCGAAGTTTCATTCCAACACCGGCACTAAGCGGGCACGCCGCGAGTCCGGCAAGGCGACTGAGGTGACGCCCACCGAGGAAACGCGCGGCAAGGTCGCATTGTTCGTCACCTGTTACGGCAACCGCAACGAGCCGCACATGCCCGAAGACCTGGCCGTCGTCTTCGAGCACAACGGTATTCCGGTGAAGGTGGTGGGCAAGGAGAAATGCTGCGGCATGCCCAAGCTCGAGCTCGGCGATCTCGAGACGGTCGAGAAGTACAAGAACTTCAACATCCCTCAGCTCAAGGCCCTGATCGATGACGGCTACGACATCGTCGCAGCGATCCCCTCCTGCGTGCTCATGTTCAAGCAGGAGCTGCCTCTGATGTTCCCCGACGAGGCGGACGTGCAGATGGTCAAGGAACACATCTTCGATCCTTTCGAATACCTGATGTTGCGCCACAAGGCCGGCCTGCTGCGCACGGATTTCACCGCCAGGCTCGGCAAGGTCAGTTACCACGTGCCGTGTCATCTGCGCGTGCAGAACATCGGCCTCAAGACCCGGGATGTGCTCAGGCTGGTGCCGGAAACCACGGTCGATGTCATCGAACGGTGTTCGGGTCACAACGGCACCTACGCCGTGAAGAAAGAGTTCCGCGCGGCGTCGGTGAAGATCGGCAGGCCGGTGGTTTCGAAAGTGGAGCAGGCGAAGGCCGACCACTATTCGAGTGACTGCCCGATGGCCGGACACCAGATCGAAAGCGGACTGTCGCCCGATGCTTCGGGAGCTGGGCCGCGCGAACCCGAACATCCCATGACCCTGGTGCGCAAGGCGTACGGTTTGTAATGCCGATGCACAAATTAGCCGAGTCGGATCTTCTGTCCCTCGAACGTTATTCGCGCGAGCGGCTGGATTTTCGTGCGCGCGTCATGGCGCACAAGCGCAATCGCCAGGTGAACGTGGGACCCAACACCATGTGGCTGTTCGAAGACCGCCTCACCGTGCAGTACCAGGTGCAGGAAATGCTGCGCACCGAGCGAATCTTCGAGTCCGAGGGCATCGCCGAAGAACTGGCGGCCTACAACCCGCTGATTCCCGACGGCCGCAACTGGAAGGTCACGTTCCTGATCGAGTACACGGATCCGGAAGTGCGCCGCGTCCAGCTCGAGCGCCTGATGGGCGTCGAAGATGCATGCTGGGTGCAGGTTGCCGGCTTCCATCGCGTGTTTGCGATCGCGGATGAAGACCTGGAACGCTCGAACGAGGTGAAAACCTCAGCCGTTCATTTCCTGCGATTCGAGCTCAGCGAGCCAATGGCCTCGGGTCTCAAGGGCGGTGCGGCGTTGTCCATCGGTATCGACCACCCTAACTATCAGCACCAGGTCTCGCCCGCGGCCGACAATGTGCGCGCCGCCCTGGCCGCCGACCTGGGCTGAGACTTGTCCACGGGGCGCGCGCCTCAGAGCGGCGGCAGGCTGCTATTTTCCTTCTGGGCAGCCGCCTTCTTCTCCCTGTCGAACAGCACCGCTGCGTAGGCCAGGTTCGCGAGACCCAGCGCGGACGGGATCAGTCCAAAAAGCGCGCCCTCGACACCGCCCGCGGCGTGTATGGCGAAGTACAGGATGATTCCCAGTGTCAGGAGCAGGACTCCCGACCGCAGCATGCGGGCAGGATTCGACCACTTGTCATCTGCCCGGTCCCGTTCCTCGGCAATCACCGGCAAGGGCACGCCTTTTTCAATGGCTGCCATGCGCTCCCGGTGCGCGTGCTCGAGCTTCTGGCTTCGGCGCTGGTGGTCCGCCCACAACCCCAGCATGGCGAAGGAAAGACTGAAAACGATGGCGATAATCGGAATCCAGAAGACGTTCATGGTCAAATTCTCCAGAAGAGCCCCTACAGTTGCCTTTGAAACCCGCCAGACCCCGTTTCGGTTGCATGCAACCCACTGGACCCGGACGGAGTATCAAGGGCGTGCAGCCAGCGGTAAATATGAGCATTGACGCGGGCATACCGCCCCCGGCCCCGAAATTGACCCCTGCCATGGAGCGCGACGCCGACCTGGTCGCCGCTCTGCGCCAGGGTGATCGTCGCGCGGTCCTGGAGGGGCTCATGACGCGGTATCGCCAGAAAGTCATGAATCTGGCGGTGTCCATCGTGCGTGACCAGGCGCTGGCCGAGGATCTGTCTCAGACCGTATTCGTCAAAGTGTGGCAGGCACTACCCAAGTTCGATGGCCGCGCGTCGATCTCGACCTGGCTGTACACGATCACGCGTAATACCTGCCTGACGGCGGTGACCCGCGAACGCCGGCTGGTGCCGCTCGAGGATTTCGGTGAAGTCGCCGACGACGATGGAGATCCGAGCGTGTTCGGAACCGCCGTGGCGGGGCAGGAAGATGCCAGCCAGGTCGCCGCTGAATACGATGTCGCGAAGCTGCTCGAGCAGTTGCCGGAACCTTACCGGCGCGTGGTGGTTCTGTTCTATCTGGAAGATCGAAGTTGTGAAGAAGTGGGCGAACTGCTGTCAATGCCCACCGGAACGGTCAAGGCGCTACTGCACCGGGGTCGCAAGCGCCTGGCCGCGCTCGCCGGCGAAATGGAGAACGAGTCATGAAATCCAATCCCGAAAACGAAGCGATTCTCGAGCGCTCACTGCGCAAGCAGGTGAACGTTCGCCAACTGGACGATTCCTTCGACGCGGCGGTGTGGGCGCGAATCGAAGCCGAGGAGTCAAGATCCATGGCGCAGGCGCCAGTGCGCGCAGCCACGTCATCGAAGGTTGGCCGCTGGCTATTCATTCTCAACGCGGTGGGCATCGCGTCCGTCGCCGTGTTCCTGTGCGTATTCCTTTTCCAATGGCTCGCGGGAGTCCAGGTCGATGCGACGTTTGCGAATTCCTCTTTCCGGGTCTCCGATCAGACCGTGACGATATGGGCTTCGGGAATTGCGGGTGCGGCGTTGCTGGCCGGCTTCTTCTATACGCCGTGGGGCGGCCGACTGCGCGACGAATTCTTCTAGCTTCGCAGCGGCGGGTGCGCTGTCGCCGCACCTCTTGTCACTGGTAGACTTCGCGCCGCGCGGCACTGACAGGCTGCGTTTCCCGAGGTTTGTCACGCAAGAATGTCTTACAACGCATCCGACATCGAAGTCTTATCCGGTCTCGAACCCGTACGCCGCCGTCCGGGCATGTACACGGACACCTCCCGCCCGAACCATCTCGCGCACGAAGTGGTCGACAATTCGGTCGACGAGGCGCTCGGCGGCCATGCCAAGGAAATCAACGTCATCCTGCACAAGGACAACTCCTTGTCGGTGGCAGACGATGGCCGCGGTATGCCGGTGGACATCCACCCGAAAGAGAAAGTGAGCGGCGTCGAACTCATTCTCACGCGCCTGCACGCTGGCGGAAAATTCAACGACAAGAACTACGAAGTCTCCGGCGGCCTGCATGGCGTCGGTGTGTCGGTCGTGAATGCCTTGTCGAAGCAGCTCGAGACCTGGATCAAGCGCAACGGCAAGGAATACAACATCAGCTTCAAGGACGGCAAAGTCTCCTCGAAGCTCGAAGTGGTCGGCACCGTCGGCCAGCGCAACACCGGCACCACGGTGCGCTTCTGGCCGGACCCGAAGTTTTTCGACAGCGACAAATTTTCGGTGCCGCAGCTGCGGCATGTGCTCAAGGCGAAGGCCGTGTTGTGCCCCGGCCTCAAGATCACCTTCGAGAACGAAGCCACCAAAGAGAAAGACGAGTGGTTTTTCACCGGCGACCTTGCGGCCTACCTGAAGGAAGAGATCGGCAAGGAAGTCCCGCTGCCCGCTGAGCCCATCTTCGCAAAGAACGATCAGCAGAAGATCAACGTGGTCGAGTACGCCATCGTGTGGACGCCGAATGCCGACCGCGCGATGGGCGAGAGCTACGTCAACCTCATCCCGACTTCCGAAGGAGGCACGCACGTCAATGGCCTGCGTTCCGGTGTGGCCGGCGCAGTGAGGGAATTCTGCGAATTCCGCAACCTCGTGCCGCGCGGGCTCAAGCTCTCGCCCGAAGACATCTTCGACAAATGCTGCTTCGTGTTGTCCATCAAGATCCAGGAGCCGCAGTTCGCCGGACAGATCAAGGAGCGCCTCGCGTCGCGCGATGCGGCGCCGTTGACCGAAAGCTTCGTGCACGACTCGCTGTCGCTGTGGCTCAACCAGCATCCGGATGCCGGCGAGCGCATCGCGCAGTTCGCCATCGAGAATGCGCAGGAGCGCACCAAGGCTGCCCAGCAGGTGAAGCGCAAGCGCGTCACCGCGGGTCCCGCGCTCCCCGGGAAGTTAGCCGACTGCACGAACCAGGATCCGAAGCACTCCGAGCTGTTCCTGGTCGAAGGCGATTCGGCCGGCGGCTCAGCCAAGCAGGCACGCGATCGCGAGACGCAGGCCATCATGCCGCTGCGCGGCAAGATCCTGAACACCTGGGAAGTGTCGGTGGGCGAGATCAACTCCTCGCAGGAAGTGCACGATATCTCGGTGGCCATGGGCATCGACCCGGGAACCAGCGATCTGTCCGGGCTGCGTTATCACAAGATCTGCATCCTCGCCGACGCGGACTCTGACGGCCTGCACATCGCCACGCTGCTGTGCGCGTTGTTCCTGCGTCACTACCGGCCGCTGGTGGCCAACGGCCATGTGTTCGTCGCGATGCCACCGCTGTATCGCATCGACGCGGGCAAGAACATCTACTACGCGCTGGACGACGCCGAACGCGACTCGCTGCTCAAGAAGATCGAAAACGAAGGCAAGACCAAGGCGAAGCCGCACGTGCAGCGATTCAAGGGCCTTGGCGAAATGAATCCTTCGCAGCTGCGCGAGACCACCATGGACCCGCGCACGCGCCGACTCGTGCAACTCACGATCTCCGCGAAGGACGACAGCGACAGCATCATGGACATGATGCTCGCCAAAAAACGCGCCTCCGACCGGCGCGAGTGGCTGGAAGAAAAGGGCAACCTGGCCGAAGTGATCCCCTGAAGGTTGGGTAAGCAATGCAAGACGAACTGAATTTCGAAGGCGTGGAAAAACAGCCACTGCGCACCTTCACGGAGAAGGCGTACCTCGACTACTCGATGTACGTGATCCTCGATCGCGCGCTGCCGGCGTTGTCAGACGGCCTGAAACCCGTTCAGCGCCGCATCATCTACGCGATGAGTGAGCTCGGCCTCTCGTCCGGGCAAAAACACAAGAAGAGTGCGCGCACCGTCGGCGACGTCATCGGCAAGTTCCATCCGCACGGCGACTCGGCCTGCTACGAAGCGATGGTTCTGATGGCGCAGGACTTCAGCTATCGCTATCCGATCGTGGATGGGCAGGGCAACTGGGGCTCGCCCGACGATCCGAAGTCCTTCGCGGCCATGCGATATACGGAATCGAAACTCACTCGCTACGCCGAAGTGCTGCTGTCGGAGCTCTCGGACGGCACCGTCGACTGGCAGCCGAATTTCGACGGCACGCTCGAGGAGCCGGCCTTCCTGCCGGCTCGCCTGCCGAACGTTCTGCTCAATGGCACGCAAGGCATTGCCGTCGGCATGTCCACCGACATTCCGCCGCACAACCTTCGCGAGATTGCCCAGGCTTGCATCCACCTGCTGGATGAGCCGGATGCGATGACGCGCACGTTGATGAAGTACGTGAAGGGTCCGGATCTTCCGACAGGCGGTGAGATCGTCTCGCCGCGCTCTGAAATCCTCGACATCTACAACACCGGCAACGGCAGCTTCAAGGCGCGCGCCGTGTACAAGCAAGAAGACGACAACATCGTCATCAGCGAGCTGCCGTACCAGGTGTCGGGCAACAAGGTCATCGAGCAGATCGCCGCGCAGATGCGCGAGAAAAAACTGCCGATGGTCGAAGACATTCGCGACGAATCGGATCACGAAGAACGCATCCGCATCGTCATCGAACCCAAGAAGCGAACCGACGTCGCGCAGCTCATGGCGCACCTGTTCGCAACGACGGATCTCGAGCGCAACTACCGCGTGAACATCAACGTGATCACGCTCGAGGGCAAGCCGAAGGTGATGGGCCTGCGCGACCTGCTCAACGAGTGGCTCGTATTCCGCACCACGACCGTGACGCGCAGGCTCCAGTTCCGGCTCGACAAGGTCGCCGCGCGGCTGCACATCCTCGATGGCCTGCTGGCCGCGTACCTGAACCTCGACGAAGTCATCCGCATCATCCGCCGCGAGGACGAGCCCAAGCCCGTGCTCATGAAGCGGTTCAAGCTCACCGAGATCCAGGCCGAGGCGATTCTCGAAACCAAGCTGCGCCACCTCGCCAAGCTCGAAGAGATGAAGATCCGCGACGAGCAGAAGAAGCTCGCCGAGGAGCGCGAGGAACTCGAGGGCATTCTCAAGTCGAAGGCCAAGCTCAAGAAACTCGTCGCCAGCGAAATCGAAGCCGACGCCGAAAAGTACGGCGACGATCGCCGTACGAAGATCGTCGAGCGCGAGGCCGCGCAGGCCATCGACGAGTCCGAGCTCGTGGCCAACGAGCCCGCGACCATCGTTCTCTCGAAGGGCGGTTTCGTGCGCTCGGCCAAGGGCCACGAGATCGACGCGCGCTCGCTCACCTACAAGGCCGGCGACGAGTACCAGCATGCCGCGAAGGGCCGCAGCGTGCAGCAGGCGGTGTTCCTGGATTCGACCGGCCGGGCCTATAGCGTCGTCGCGCACTCGCTGCCATCCGCACGCGGGCTCGGCGAACCATTGTCGTCGCGCGTCGATCCGCCGGATGGCGCCAAGTGGCGCGGCGTGATGATCGGCGAGCCGGAAGATCTGTGGCTGGTCGCGAGCGACGCCGGCTATGGCTTTACCGTGCGCCTGAAGGAAGCCTATGCCAGCAAGAAGGCTGGCAAGACGCTGCTCAACATTCCCGACGGAGCGCTGGTGCTGCCGCCGGCCCCCGTGCCCGGCGACGATGCGCTGGTCGCCGTCACCTCCGAGGGTGGCAAACTACTCGTGTTTCCGGTGAAGGACGTGCCCGAGCTCGCGCGCGGCAAGGGCAACAAGCTGTTCGACATACCGGCCAAGAAGTTCGCGAGCCGCGAAGACTTCCTCACCGGCATGGCGGTGGTCCCGAAGGACAAATCGCTGGTGGTGCGCTCGGGTGAACGCAAGATGACGCTCTCGTGGTCCGACCTCAAGGACTACCGCGGTCAGCGCGCGCAGCGCGGCTCGGTGCTGCCGAGAGGCTGGCGTACCGTCGACGTGCTCGAAGTCGAGTGATTGCGTAGCGACGCTATCGCGTCGCTACGACCACCGCTGCGCTCGCCATCGCCACTCCAGAACTGCGATTCAGGCGTCGCACGGACTTTGGAGTCGTGAAGAGCTCGCGTGCGCGGGCGGCGAGGAATGCGTACGCACCCAGAACGGCCGGCAATACGACGCACATGGCCGCGGAAATCTCCACGAAACGCACCAGGTTCATCGAAGCGATGTCGACGACGGTCGGAAGCAGCGCGACGAAGAACAGGATGGTCTTGGGATTCGCCAGCGTGAGCAGGAAGCTCGCAAGAAAAGCCTTCCAGCCGTGCTGGCGATCATCGGCTTCCTTGACTGTCACGCGTTCCGCCGGCGCGCTCCACAGCTTCCAGGCGAGATACAGTAGATAGGTGACGCCGATCCACTTGATCACGACGAACGCGGTGGCGGCGGTCTTCGCCAGCGCCGCGAGGCCGGTGGCAGCGATGGCGAACCAGACGAGGTCGCCGACCATGAATCCGGCGATGAACGCGGGTGTCCCTTTCAGGCCATGCGCGAGGCCGCGCGCGATGACCGCGGCGACGCCGGGGCCGGGCGCCGCAACGGCGAGCGCGTACACCGCGCAGAATGTGAGAAGGCCGTAAATCGTCATGGTTTACCTCGGGTCCGATTCTAGAAGGGTGGAGGACTTGGCGTCGACCTGGCGCGCATAATCGCGCCCATGGCCACACCTCTTCGCGTGACACTCGTCCTCCTCGCTTCGATGTTCGCGCCGGGTGCGTACGCGCAAGTCGCCGGATCTCCGCCGGCTGGCAAGACCTGGGCGCTGGCGATTCATGGAGGCGCTGGCGTCATCCAGCGAGGCGCCCTGACAAAGGATAAGGAGGTCGCCTATCGCGCCGCCATGCTGACCGCAATGGATGCGGGTTCGACCGTCCTGCGCCGGGGCGGCTCGAGCCTCGATGCAGTCGAAGCGGCGATCCGCGTGCTCGAGGATGACCCGTTGTTCAATGCCGGACGCGGCGCCGTTTTCACGGCCGAGGGTCGCAATGAGCTCGACGCCTCGATCATGGACGGGGCGACGCGCAAGGCGGGCGCGGTGGCCGGCGTGACGCGCACGCGCAATCCCATCAGCCTGGCGCGTGCGGTCATGGAAAAATCTCCGCACGTGATGCTGGCCCGCGAAGGCGCGGATCAATTCGCCGTGGAGCAGGGTCTGCCGCAGGTCGACCCCGCCTATTTCCGCACCGAGCAGCGCTGGCAGCAGCTGCTCGACTGGCGGCGTGACAACGCGAAGCTGCTCGATCAGACGCACTCGCGCGGCACGGTGGGTGCGGTCGCGATCGATGCGAGCGGTCACCTCGCCGCGGGCACATCCACGGGTGGCATGACCGGCAAGCGCTGGGGCAGGGTCGGTGACTCGCCGGTGATCGGCGCGGGCACCTACGCTTCCGACGGCAGTTGCGCGGTGTCCGCCACGGGCTCGGGTGAGTACTTCATTCGCGCCAGCGCGGCGCGCCAGATCTGTGATCGCATAGCCTGGCGTGGCGACAGCGTGCAGTCGGCCACATCTGCCACGATCGCCGATATCGGCAGCATCGGCGGTGATGGCGGCGTGATCGCCATGGACGGCAAGGGCAACATCGCCTTTGCGATGAACACGAGCGGCATGTATCGCGGCTGGGTGACGAGCACGCAATCGCCCGCCACGGCAATCTACTCTGGCGAGGAAGGCCCCGCGCGCTAGCGGGGGTTGGGGCGAGGCTTGACGGGTGTGGCCGCCGCGGGCGAAGACGACAGGGTGCGCAGGGTCTGGGTATCCGTGATGGTCACGTCTTCGGGTGCGTTCACGAAATAGCCCTGGATGAACTGCACGCCGAGCTGCCACAACACCGCCATGGTGTTGGCGTCTTCGACCCGCTCGGCAATGGTTTCGATCTTGAGTTTGTGTGCGGCCTCGACCAGCTTCTTGACGACGGTCTGGGTTTCGAAGTTGCCAGCGAGGTCCTGCACCAGCGCGCCGTCGATCTTGATGAAGTCGAGCGGCACAGTGCTCAGTAGTTTGATCGGATCACGACCGGAGCCGAAACGCTCGAGCGCGATGCGGAAGCCCATCTTCTTGAGTGCGCCGAGCTGGGCGACCGCGGCGTTCATGTACTGCTCGTAGATGCTCTCGGTGATCTGGAAGCAGATTCGGTCGGGCTTGTGCGTGCCGGTCACGAGCTGCGTCTTGAGCCACTCGGCGAAGCCGGCGTCGAGCACGCTGTCACGCGAAAGGCGCACGAACAGGGCGCCGGGTTTTTTCTGCGCGGCGAACGACAGTGAAGCACCGACCACCCAGCGATCGATGTTCTTGAGCAGGTCATTGCGCTCGGCCGCAGCCATGAATTCCGCCGGCAGCACTTCCTTGTTCTGGTGATCGAGCATGCGGACCAGCACGTCGAACATGTTCGGATCGTCGCCCTGCAGGCTGGCCACGGGCTGTTGCACGAGGCGGAAGCGGTTTTCCATGAGCGCGGACTTGATGTGCTTGACCCAGATCTTGTCGTACGCCTGCACGCGCGTGTCTGTGTCGGCCTTGTCCAGATGAAAGATCTGGTTGCCACCCTCCTTGCGTGCGCGGCGTACCGCTTCGACGACATCGGCCACGATGGCGTCGATATTCGAGCCGGCGGGCGGCACGGTGGTGAGACCAATGGTGCAG
Source organism: Steroidobacteraceae bacterium (assembly GCA_035630995.1). Taxonomy (GTDB): domain Bacteria; phylum Pseudomonadota; class Gammaproteobacteria; order Steroidobacterales; family Steroidobacteraceae; genus CADEED01. The sequence goes on from DASQJS010000407.1 coordinate 10,276, forward strand.
CTCGAGTGCACGGTTTTCTGCCCTACGGTCGAAACGCTCTCGCTGAAGCGCGCGAGCACCTGTTCGGCCCAGGCTTCGACGTCGTGGGTGTTGCCGCGCTCGAGCAGCGCGAGGAATGACACTCCGGCGAACCGGCCGGCGATGTCGTTGGGTCCGAGATGTGACTTGAGCATTGCCGCGTATTCGCTCAACAGTTGTTCGCTGGCACGCGCACCGATGTCCTTTTCGAGCTCGGCGAATTTATCCGGCCGCACCAACGCCATGAAGCGCACGCCGCCCGCGGGTGGCGCGCCGATGCGGACGCCAATGGCATCGAGCAAAGGCCGTCGCAACAGCAGGCCGGTGGTCGCATCGCGTTTCACCGCATCGCTGAGGTCCGTCGTGAGCTGACGATCGTCGCGCTTGCGCGCGGGCACCATGATGCGCACGCAAGGTTCGTTGTCGAATTCTCCGGGCGTCAGCACCAGATCGAGCTGCAGTTGCGTACCGTCGCCGAGCAGAGCCGTCACTTTCAACGGGTGATCGGTCCACTTTCCCTGGCCACAGGCGACGAGCGCACCTTTCAGCGCGGCATGGGAGCGATCTTCGAACAGATCCATGAGCGGCTGGCCGACGACCACGCCGGCATCCGCGTAACCGAACAGCTCGAGCCAGGTCTGGTTGGCATCGACGACGATGCCTTCCTGCACCTGCAGGATGGCATCGTTGGAGCGTTGCAATACCGACTGCAGCTGGCGCCGGTAGTCGCTCGCCGACTGCAACGTGGAATTGAGCGCGCGTTCGAGCCGGAACGAGCGCAGCTCGCGCGACACCACCGCCTGGACGCGATCGGTGGCCGAGAGGGAAACGACGTCACGGGCACCCATGCGCATGCCCGTGGCGATGTCGCCCTCGGAAATCTGCGGTCGCACCAGCAGCATCGGCACCTGGGGGGCGAGCTGATCGCGCACCGTGGCTGCCTGCTTGGCGTCGGTGTCGGAAACGTAGGCGCACACCAGGAGTTCGGGGTTGAGCTGTTCGAGCGCCTCGCCGAGGTCTCGCACTGCGGGAATCCACGTGCAATGCACCGGTTCGCCGGCCTTGCGCATCAGGCTGTTGATGAATTCGGACGGCTCACGTTGCGGTGAGAAAACGATGAGCGGAACGGCAGAATTGTCCGTCAATTTGACTCCCGGGAGGTGCGCCACGCGTGCAACGCGCTGGTTCAAACAAGCGGGGCGAGTTTAGCACCCGGCCACCCGGGGTCCCGCGCCGGTGTCGGAAACCCAGGGCGGCTGTTTCGTATAGCAGCGGTACACCCAGCTGGGTATCATGCGCGGTCTTTTTTGCAGGCCCGCTAGTCGGGAAAACCCGGAAATCCCATGTCCAGTTACACGACCAATGAAATTCGCGGCGGAATGAAGCTATTGATCGACGGCGATCCGTACGCGGTAATCGACAATGAGTACGTGAAGCCAGGCAAGGGTCAGGCCTTCAACCGCATCAAGGTGCGCAATCTCAAGACCGGCCGCACCGTCGAAAAGAGCTATCGCTCCGGCGAGTCCATCGAGGCGGCCGACGTCCTGGATAGCGAAATGCAATATCTCTACAAGGACGGCGATTTCTGGACGTTCATGAACCCCGAGAACTACGAGCAGCTCCAGGCCGGCGAAGCCGCCGTGGGTGATGCCGCCAAGTGGCTCAAGGACGGAGTGGTCTGCATCATCACGCTGTGGAACGGTGTGCCGCTGGTGGTGACGCCGCCGCCGCACATCGACCTGAAAGTCATCGAGACCGACCCGGGCCTCAAGGGCGACACCGCCACCGGTGGCCAGAAGGTCGCCAAGCTCGAAACCGGCGCCTCGGTCCGCGTGCCGCTGTTCATCAACGAAGGTGAGCTGCTGCGCATCGACACGCGCTCGGGCGAATACGTGTCCCGCGCCAAGGGCTAGTTAGTCCAGCGATTTGAGGAAAATCTTCGCGAGCGCTTCGAGGCCGCGCGCATCCGCCGCGCCGAAGCGCGCATGCAGCGGGCTGTCGAGGTCGAGAACGCCGAGCAGTTCCGGGCCGCGCAACAAAGGAATGACGATCTCGGAATTCGACGCCGAATCACAGGCGATGTGCCCCGGGAACGCATGCACGTCTTCGACGATTACCGTTTCGCGGCGCGCGGCCGCTGTCCCGCAGACCCCCTTGCCCATGGCGATCCGCACGCACGCGGGCTTGCCCTGGAAGGGCCCCAGCACCAGTTCGCCACTCTTATATAAGTAGAAGCCAGCCCAGTTGAGGCCGGGCAGGGCGTCATAGATGAGGGCCGCGGTATTGGCGGCATTGGCGATCAGGTCCCGTTCCCCCGCGAGCAGCGCCGCAAGATCACGGGCAAGTTCACGATAGGCGGCGTCCGCATCGCTGAAGTCATAGTGCTGGGTGGCATGGCTCATTCAGGCGCGCTCCGTGGGGAAGGCGATCACTTCATCGATGCTGGCGGCGTTCATGGCGAGCATGAGCACGCGATCGAACCCCAGCGCGACGCCGGCACAATCCGGCAGCCCCGCATCCAGCGCCGCCAGCAGGTGCGCATCGAGTTCGAACGTGGGCAGGCCGCGCTTTTTACGCGACTGCTGATCGACCGCGAATCGCATGCGCTGCTCGGCGCCACTCGTGAGCTCGTGATAGCCATTGGCGAGTTCCAGGCCGCGATGGTAAAGCTCGAAACGCAAAGCCACGCGCGGGTCATCGGGATCCAGTCGCGCGAGCGCGGCCTGTGATGCCGGATAACGATGCAGGAACGTGAGCGTGGCCGCGCCGAGTGCCGGCCCGACCTGCGCGCCGACGATGAGATCGAGCAGTTCGTCGCGACCGGCCTGCGCGGCGTGGGCCGCATCGAGTCCCAGCGACTGCGCAGCGCGTTGCAATTCACCCGAGTCCGCGTCGAGCGGATCGAATCCCGCATGACGGCGCACGGCGTCGCGATAGCTCACGAATTCCACGGCCAGTCGCGTGCCGAGCAGTTGATTGGTGAGGTCCGCCACTTCGCGCATCAATTGTTCGAGTGAAAACCCGAGCCGGTACCACTCGAGCATCGTGAATTCCGGGTTGTGCTGACGGCCGCTTTCCGCGCCGCGATACACGTGGCAGATCTGGAAGATGTCGCCGCTGCCGGCGGCCAGCAGCCGCTTCATCGCGTATTCCGGCGAGGTGTGCAGGAACAGCGGGTCCTCCGTGCCGGACATCTGCACGCGAACGCTGCCGAGATTCACGTCGGACACCGGCGCATGGATCATGGCCGGCGTCTCGACTTCGAGCACCTGGCGCGAAAAGAAGAATTCGCGTGTGGCGCGCAGCGCGCTGGCGCGTTGGCGTAACGCGCGTGTGGTCGCCGTCGGCCGCCACGTGGCGTCACTCACCGCGTTGGTCACCTTGTCTGTTCCGGAGGCGTGGAACGCCAGCCGGAGAGCGTGCCGATGCGCTCGCCCATGCGCAGCGTATTACCGGCCTTGAGATTGCCGTCCCAGCGCACCGCACCGGGCGGGAACAGCAGGATCACCGTCGAGCCCATGTTGAAGCGCGCCATCTCGTCGCCCTTGGCGAGCTGCGCGGGCGCGAGCACCTCGCTCACGGGGAGTGCAGTTACCTCGCGAACCTTGCGCGGCGTGACATCACCGTGCCAGACGGTGGCCATGCTGCCGACATTCAACGCGCCCACCAGGATGTTTGCCCAGGGCATGCCACCCGAATCGAAGCCGCAGAACACCCGCTCGTTGCGCGAGAACAGCCCCGGCACCAGTTGCGCGGTGGTGCGGTTCACGCTGAAGAGGCGACCCGGCACGTAGAAGGCCTCGCGCAGTTCACCCGCGAGCGGCATGTGGATGCGATGGTAGTTGTACGGCGCGAGGTAGATAGTCGCGAACGTGCCGCCGGCGAACGTCCGCTCCCAGGCGGAGTTGCCGGCGAGCAGGGCGCGCAACGAATATTCGTGGCCCTTGGCCTGCAGCAACCGGTCGGCGCTCAGCTCGCCGGCCTCGCTCACCGTGCCGTCGACGGGCGAGACGATGGCTTCAGGGTCCGCGTCCACCGGGCGCGTGCCGTCGCGAAGCGCGCGCGTGAAGAATTCGTTGAAGCTTGCGTACGCGGTCGGCTCCGTTTGGACGGCATCGTTCATGTCCGGGTTGAAACCGCGTACGAACAGCCGGATCAGCGCATTCTTGAATGCGGGTGCACGTGAACGCGTTGCGGCGAGCACCAACCGGGAGATGCCGTGTTGCGGCAGCAGGTGTTGAAGCGCGACGAACGCGCGGCCAGAGGCGCCGGGACTGCTCATGTGCCGGCTCCAGCCGACAACACCGACGCCAGTTTTTCGACATCGCGTGCGAGCGCGGCGGCATTGAACGGCGGCGTGAACACCGCGACGATGCGAGCGCCGGAGTCGACCGCGAAAATGGCGGCCGAATGATCCATGGTGTAGCTGCCACCCGGAAGGTCGACGCGGCTCGCCGCCACGCCGAAAGTTTTCATGGTCTTCACAATCTCGGGCGCCGGCCCCGTGAGGCCGATAAGATCGCCGCCGAATGACGCGATGTACCTGCCGAGCTGCTCCGGACTGTCACGTTCCGGATCCACGCTGATGAGGGCTACCTTGAGGCCGGGCTGCGCCACCTGTTTCTGCACGTTCGCGAGCAGCGCGAGCGTCGTGGGACAAACGTCGGGACAGTGTGTGAAGCCGAAGAATGCGAGAGTAGGGTGCCCGCGCAACGCGGCGGTCGTAGCCGGTGCGCCCTGCGTGTCGACGAGATTGAACTCGGCCAGCGGCCGCGGCCGCGGGAACACGGTGCCCGACTCGAGTGAAGCCACAGCGGGCTGGCCCAGCATGCGCGCCACGTACACGCCGGCCAGAGCGGCTGCCGCCGCAATTGCCGCCACGGAAATCCAGTAACGATTCGACATGGCGCGATTATTCCACATCACCGCAGCGGACCTGATCGCAAGCGCGACGCGGCGCATGAAACGCGCGCGCGTGTACTTCGGGCATGGCACCGACAACGCTCGCGATGAAGCGGTGGCCCTGGTGCTGTACGTCATGAAATTGCCGCCGGACGCCCCGGTTCGAGTGCTGACCCGCCGCGTCAGCGCCGCGCAGCGAGAGCGTTTCGAGGCGCTGCTGAAGCGGCGTCTCGCCGATCGCGTGCCGCTGCCCTACCTCACGAACGAAGCCTGGTTCGCCGGCCTGCCGTTCTACGTCGACGAACGCGTGCTGATTCCGCGTTCCGCCATCGCCGAACTCGTCGAACGGCGCTTCGCGCCGTGGATCAGCGCCGCGCGGGTGACGAACGTGCTCGACATGGGTACGGGCTCCGGCTGCATTGCCCTGGCCTGTGCGAAGGCATTTCCGCGTGCGCGCGTGGACGGCGTGGACATCGACGCGCCGGCACTCGAAGTCGCGGCCATCAATCGCCGCAAACTTCGTCTAACACGTCGGGTGGAGCTCATCGAAAGCGATCATTTCACGGCGCTTTCGGGCAGGTCCTACGATATCATCGTGAGCAATCCGCCCTATGTGGGAGAGCGCGAAATGCGCGGCCTGCCACGCGAGTACGGTCACGAACCGCGACGCGCTCTCGAATCAGGTCGTGATGGTCTCGATTCCGTTGCGACCATCCTGCATCAGGCGCACCAGTTTCTGAAGCCGAAGGGTCTGCTCGTGGTCGAAGTCGGCAACACCGAGCGAATCCTCGCGAAGGCATTTCCGAAATTGCCGTTCACCTGGCTCGATTTCGAGCGCGGTGGAGGCGGTGTGTTCCTGCTGACTCGAGAACAGTTAGAGAAGGCCCCAAGCTGATGTCGGGTAATTCCATAGGCCGATTGTTCACCGTGACCACCTTTGGCGAGAGCCACGGGCCCGCGCTCGGCTGCATCGTCGACGGCTGCCCGCCCGGTCTCGAAATCACCGAGGCGGACCTGCAGGGCGACGTGGATCGCCGCCGCACCGGCACATCGCAGTTCGTGAGCCAGCGGCGCGAAGGCGACGAGGTCAGGATTCTTTCCGGTGTGTTCGAAGGCAGGACGACGGGAACGGCCATCGGCATCCTCATCGAGAACACCGATGCGCGTTCGCGCGACTACGAAAAGATCAAGGACCGCTTTCGTCCCGGCCATGCGGACTACACCTACCAGCAGAAATATGGCTTTCGCGACTACCGCGGCGGTGGCCGCTCATCGGCGCGCGAAACCGTCATGCGCGTCGCGGCCGGCGCTATCGCGCGCAAATACCTGCACAGCCGCCTCGGTGTCAGCATCAGCGGCTACCTGAGCCAGATCGGCTCGCTGGCCATCGACCCGGTGAAACCCGAGACTGCGTACGACAACCCCTTTTTCTGCCCGGATCCGTCGCGCCTGAAAGAGCTCGAAGACCTGATGTGGAAGGTGCGTGGCGACGGCGATTCACTCGGTGCGAAAGTCACTGTGATGGCGCGCGGCGTGCCACCGGGCCTCGGCGAGCCGGTTTTCGATCGCCTCGACGCCGATCTCGCGCACGCGATGATGGGCATCAATGCGGTGAAAGCCGTCGAAATCGGCGCCGGTGTGGCGTCCGCCGCGCAGTCGGGCAGCGTGCATCGCGACGAACTCACGCCGACGGGCTTCCTGAGCAACAACGCCGGCGGAATTCTCGGCGGCATTTCCTCGGGACAGGACGTGCTCGTGCACGTCACGTTCAAGCCCACCTCGAGCATCCAGGTTCCAGGCAAGACCATAGACGTCGCCGGCAACCCGGTCGATGTGGTGACCACGGGTCGGCATGACCCCTGCGTGGGCTTACGTGCCACGCCCATCTGCGAAGCCATGCTGGCGATCGTACTGATGGATCATTATCTGCGGCACCGCGGCCAGAACGCCGATGTCCGCTGCGACACGCCGGTGATCACCGACGGTAACCGGGCAAGGTAGTTAGGATATGAAGAAAACGTATGGTGTGGCCGTGCTCGGAGCCACCGGGCTCGTGGGTGACATGATCATCCGCGTGCTCCAGGAGCGTGACTTCCCGGTCGGCGAGCTGTTTCCGCTCGCCAGCACCCGCTCGGTCGGCAAGCGTGTGGAGTTTCGCGGCCGGCACATTCCGGTCATCGACGTCGCCACCTTCGACTTCTCGCGCGCGCAGATCGGGCTGTTCTCCGCGGGCGGCGAAGTCTCGCGCCAATACGCTCCCAAGGCGGCGGCCGCCGGCTGCATCGTCGTCGACAACACATCCGAGTTCCGCTACGAGGACGACATTCCGCTGGTGGTTCCCGAGGTGAATCCCAAGGCGATCGGCGAGTACAAGAAGCGGGGCATCATCGCCAATCCGAATTGCTCGACCATCCAGATGGTCGTGGCGCTCAAGCCGATCCACGATGCGGTGGGCATCACGCGTATCAATGTGGCCACCTATCAATCGGTGTCGGGCGCGGGCAAGGAAGCCGTGGATGAACTGGCTTCGCAAACGACGGCCCTCATGAGCGGCGAGGAGCCGGGAAAACCCCAGGTCATCGCCAAGCGCATCGCCTTCAACTGCGTCCCGCAAATCGACAAATTCATGGACAACGGCTACACCAAGGAAGAAATGAAGATGGTGTGGGAGACCCGGAAAATCCTCGGCGACCCGTCCATCCTGGTAAATGCCACGGCGGTCCGTGTGCCGGTGTTCTTTGGCCATTCCGAGGCGGTACACATCGAAACGCGGCAAAAGATCACCGCCGAGGCGGCGCGCGAACTACTCAGGCGCGCCCCGGGAATAGAGGTGTTAGACGAGCGGAAGCCCGGGGGTTACCCCACGGCAGCCACCGAAGCCGCGAACCGGGACACGGTTTATGTCGGACGCATTAGGGAAGATATAAGTCACGAACGCGGACTTAACTTATGGATCGTGTCGGACAACATCCGGAAGGGTGCTGCCACGAACAGCGTCCAGATCGCCGAGATTTTGGTGCGAGAGCATATTTAAGTTATATTGCGGGCGGTTTCATGCTTACGCCGGAAGTTTCGGCGCTAAGCTCATGTTTCGATAAAGAAATTACATAGATATTGGATCGCCGACGGTGGTAGTGGAGACGCGAATGAAGCGGATGGGTCTCGCCCGGGTTTTGCTGGCGCTTTTGCTGTTGCCCGGAATTTCCCATGCACTTGGGCTAGGCGACGTTCACCTGAATTCGCCGCTCAACGCGCCACTCGACGCGGAGATCGAACTCGTCAACGCGACGCCAGAAGATCTGGCGACGCTCGAAGCGAAGCTCGCGTCAAAAGAAACGTTTGAACGTTACGGCCTCGACTGGCCGCAGTTCATGTCCACCGTGACCGTCACGCGCGATCGCTCGGCGAGCGGCGGGCAGGTTCTTCGCATTCGCTCCACCGAGACGGTCACTGAACCTTTCCTCACGTTGCTCATCGAGGCCTCGTGGGCCCGCGGTCGCCTGGTGCGCGAATACACGGTTCTGCTCGATCCGCCGGTGTTTGCGCCTAACAGTGTCGCAGCGGCGCAGCCGCGACCCGCCATGCCCTCCGTGGGTGGCGCCGAAGCTTCGGGCACGATTTCCCGTCCCGCGCAGCCCGAGCCGCAGACTGCTGCCCCCGTCGCAGCTGGCGGTGGCGACAGTTACGAAGTGCAGCGTGGTGACAGCCTCTCGGCCATCGCCCGCCGCCTGTCCGCGAGCACCGGTGCGCGCACCGACCAGCTCATGGTGTCTATCTACCGTGGCAACTCCGGCGCTTTCGAAGGCGACATGAATCGCCTGCGCGCGGGTTCCGTGCTCCGTATTCCGAGCGGTGAAGAAATCGCCGCAGTCTCGCCCGCAGAAGCCAGCGGCGAAGTGCGTCGCCTCGCAGGTGCCTGGGCCGGAGCAGGTGCGGCGTCGGGTACCGGCCGCCTGCGCCTGGTGCCGCCGAGTGACTCGGCCGCAAGTCCCGGAGCGTCATCCGGCAACGCCGCAGAGGTCGATGCCCTCCAGGGCCGCGTGCGCGAGCTCGAAGGCGAACTCACCGAATCCAAGCGTTTGCTCGAGCTGCGCAATACCGAACTTGCCGATCTGCAGGCCAAGTTGGCGGCCTCGCAGCAGCAGCCGGTGGCCGCGCAGCCTGCGCCCACGCAGACGCCAGTAGAACAGCCATTGCCGCAGCCAGAGGCGGTTACGCCCGCGCCGGATGCCGCCGCGCCAACGCCGAGCGCTGCCGCACCCGAACCGGCACCGACGCCGGCAGAAACGCCTGCCACGGAGCCCGCGCAACCCACTCCGTCCGAGACGGCCGCGCCCGCAGAAGGTGAAGAAGGGCCGTCGCTGATCGACTCGTTGCTCGGATACTGGTGGGTCCTTGCCGCCGGCCTGCTGGTCGTCCTGGGCCTGCTGTTCGTCAAGTCGCGGACCAAGCGCAAGACTGCCGAATTCGACGACAGCCTCGGCCGCCTTGCCGATCACGGCGAAGACCGTCTCGCCCAGCCGATGGATTCGCTCTCCGATACCGGCCGCATGCGCGCGCCGAACATGGGCGCGATTCCCGAGGACATCCTCGTCGAAGAATCGGGCACGCACCGCGCGCTGCAGGAAACCCAGGACATCCCGCTCGCGCCGACGGTTCGTACCGACGAAACCATCAGCAGCGAAACCGCCATCAATCTCGACCAGGGCGATCCGCTGTCGGAAGCCGATTTCCACATGGCCTACGGCCTGTACGACCAGGCGGCCGATCTGGTGCGCATCGCGATTCAGCGCGAGCCCGATCGTCGCGACCTCAAGCTCAAGCTCCTCGAAGTGTTCTTCGTCTGGGGCAACAAAGAGCAGTTCCTCACCATGGCCCGTGAGCTCTCGGACTCCCGTTCGGAATCCGGCATGGGCGAGTGGGAAAAGATCGTCATCATGGGCAAGCAGATTGCCCCCGAAGATTCGATGTTCTCCGACGGTGGCGCCGGCAGCTCGGTGGGTGTCGACCTCAATCTGGATGCCGGTGGTTCGGGCCGTGTCGACTTCGATCCTTTCGATGTCAGCGCCCGTATGGACGTTACCGGTGGCGGCAATGCCGACGCCGTCGATCTCGATCTCGGCAACGCGCTGCGTGATCCGGACGCCACGGGCGAAGGCCTGATGCTGCCGAACAACCCCGCGAGTGGTCAGACGACTCGCGAGATGACCGTCAAAATGACCCAGGCCGGCTCGGAATCGCCGACGGTGGAACAGCCCGCACTGCGTCCGCTCGATGAGCCGACGATTCGTGAGAAAGTGGAAGGCGCCATGCGTCGCAAGCTGAGCTCGGATCAGACCGCCGAACTCGCTCTCGACGACCTCGGCCTCGAACTCGGTTCGCTGGAGCAGACGGATTCGCAGATCGGCATGAAGCCCGTGGGCGGCATGCCCCGCGGACCCGACTCCAATGCACCCACGATGGTCGCGGGCCTCGATGAAAACTCACAGCGTCTGCTGGCGGCCGCGGCTGCGCGCCATGGCATGACCAGCGGCGACGATTCACAGCTCACCGAACATGGCGCCAGCGGCACCTGGTTCCTCACCGAGCGTGAGCTGGGCGGCGACGTTGACCTGACCAAGGGCCGTGCCCTCGACCCGAACAGCACTGCTTCGATGGCGAAGTTCGAAATGCCGGAAGCCGGCTTCGATATTTCCTCGACGTCGCGCCTGGCGGCCATCGATCGCGAAAACCTCGATTTCCCGATCGAACCGACGCAGCAGCAGCCGGTCGGTGGCGGACGCGGCAAAGTGGACCTCGATATCGGCAATGGCTTCGACATGCCGGGCAGCCCGACCGAAGAACTCGCCGTTCCGGATCTCGAGCCGGTGACGCTCTCGGAAGTCGGCACCAAGCTCGACCTGGCTCGCGCCTACGTCGACATGGGTGACCCGGACGGTGCGCGCAACATTCTCAACGAAGTGCTGTCGGAAGGCTCCGCTTCGCAGAAGCAGGAAGCGCAGCGCTTGTTAGAGTCGCTGCCCGGCTAGTCCGCGCGGGGCTTCAGAGACCTGGATGCCTCGATTCGCGGCCGGCCTCGAGTACGACGGCCGGGCGTACTCCGGCTGGCAATTCCAGCGCGGGCTTCAAACCTTGCAGGACGTGGTGCAGCGAGCGTTATCGCGCGTGGCTGATACGCCCGTTGACTGCGTGTGCGCCGGGCGCACCGACGCGGGTGTGCACGCCGCGGGGCAGGTGATCCATTTCGACAGCGCGGCAGTGCGCACCGAACGCGGCTGGCGGCTCGGCGCCAACAGCTATCTACCGCCCGACGTGAGCGTCGTCTGGGTGCGTGAAGTACCCGAGCAGTTCCACGCGCGCTTCAGCGCGACCGCGCGCAGCTACCGCTACCTCATCCTCAATCGCGATTCGCGGTCGGCCCTCGCGGCGGGCAGGGCGACCTGGGAGCGGCGTCCGCTCGATGCCGCACGCATGCACGCGGCCGCGCAGGCGCTGGTGGGTGAACATGACTTCAGCGCGTTCCGCGCGGTGGAATGCCAGTCCAGATCCCCGGTGCGGCGCGTGGAGTGTCTCGAGGTGATGCGCAGCGCCGAGTGGGTCACGCTCGCCATCACGGCCAATGCTTTCCTGCATCACATGGTGCGTAACGTCGCGGGCCTGCTGATGTCGGTGGGGCACGGAGAATCACCGCCGGAACGCGTGGCCACGGTGCTCGCCAACCGCGATCGAAGGACCAATGCGGCGACCGCGCCACCCGATGGCCTGTATCTCGCCGCCGTGCGGTATCCGGCCGAGTTCGGTCTCCCGTCGCAATCCGCTATCATCGGCCGCACTTTCGAATAGGGGTCGCCCACCGACATGTCTTGGTTCGAGAAAATCATGCCTTCGCGGATCAAGACCGAGCGCCGCACGCGTTCGGTACCCGAGGGATTGTGGATCAAGTGTTCGGCCTGCGACGCGGTGCTGTACCGCGCCGAGCTCGAGCGCAATCTCAATGTCTGTCCGAAGTGCAGCCACCACATGCGCATCGGCAGCCGCGAACGGCTGGCGCGTTTCCTCGACGAAGGCGAACAGATGGAGATCGGCGCCGAAGTGTCGCCTGAGGATCCGCTCAAGTTTCGCGACAGCAAGCGTTATCGCGATCGTCTCGCGGCGGCGCAGAAGGCCACCGGCGAGCGAGATGCGCTCGTCGCGGTCGCCGGTTCGCTCGAAGGACTCAAGATCGTTGCCTGCGCGTTCGAGTTCAAGTTCCTCGGCGGGTCCATGGGCTCGGTGGTAGGCGAGCGGTTCAAGCGCGCGGTGGAACATTGCATCCAGAACAAGGTGCCGCTGGTGTGCTTCTCGTCGAGTGGCGGCGCGCGCATGCAGGAAGCGCTCTTTTCGCTGATGCAGATGGCCAAGACCAGCGCGGCCCTGGCGCGGCTGGCGCAGGCCCGAATGCCGTTCATTTCCGTGCTGACTGATCCGACCACCGGTGGTGTTTCGGCAAGCCTTGCGATGCTCGGCGATCTGAACGTGGCCGAGCCGCGTGCACTGATCGGCTTTGCCGGTCCGCGTGTCATCCAGCAGACCGTGCGCGAAACACTGCCGGAAGGGTTTCAACGCAGCGAATTCCTGCTCGAGCACGGCGCGCTCGACATGATCGTCGATCGCCGCGACATGCGTGAGCGCCTCGGTTCGCTGTTGCGCATGCTCATGCGGCAGCCAGCCGCCACGCCCGCGGCGCCCGTCCCTGCAGAGTAGGGTCACCGGCATGCGCTCGCTCGCCGAGTGGCTCGAGCAGCAGCAGCGGTCACACCCCAACACCATCGACCTCACCTTGAGCCGGGTGCGCGAGGTGGCGCGACGTCTCGATCTGCTCACGCCGGACTACCGTGTCATCACCGTCGGTGGCACCAACGGCAAGGGTTCGACGGTCGCCTGCCTCGATGCGATGTTGCGCGCAGCTGGCCAGCGCTGCGGTCGCTTCACCTCGCCGCATCTCGCACGTTACAACGAGCGCATCTGCGTGAATGGCATCGAGGCTGACGACTCCCACCTCATCGCCGCCTTCGAGCGCATCGACGCGGCGCGCGCGGAAATCACGCTCACGTTCTTCGAATACAACGCGCTCGCGGCGCTGGACGTTTTCCGCCGTTCGCCTGTTGACGTGGCCGTGCTCGAGGTGGGGCTGGGCGGACGATTCGACGCCACCAACATCATCGACGCGGACGTCGCCGTGGTTTGCTCGATCGGCATCGACCACATCGACTGGCTGGGAGACACGCTGGAAGCCATCGGCAGGGAAAAGGCCGGCATCTTTCGCAAGGGCCGTCCCGCGGTCCTCGGCAGCGCAGATCTGCCCGGCAGTGTGTGGGCCGCCATCGAAGAGGTTGGCGCGCGTGCCGTGGTGCCGGGTCGCGACTACAGTTTTCGCGAGGGAGCTCACGCAGACAGGAGCGGATGGAGTTTCGAGTACGGGGAGTTTTCGCTGCGCGATCTGCCGCCGTCTGCGCTCGCGGGGATACACCAGACGGCCAATGCGGCCGCTGCGCTTGCCGCTTTGACTGCCTTGGGTGGGATCGAGCTCACGCATGCCAATGTCAGCCAGGCGTTGCGGGCGGTGCGGCTTCCAGGGCGCTTCCAGCGCGTGCCCGGCGATGTCGAGTGGATCTTCGATGTGGCACACAACGTTCCGGCCGCACTCGGTCTCGCCGCGAATCTGCGCACGCTGCCGCGCGTGCCCACGATCGCGGTGTGCGGAATTCTCGGCGACAAGGACCTGCAGGGGATCACGGCGGCGTTGAGCGCTGACATCGACGCGTGGGTGTTGGTGACGCTCGACGGTCCGCGCGCCGTGTCGACGCGCGAGCTCGCACGGCACCTGCCGGCCGATGCCCGCATCCTGGCGCACGCGGCCGATGTGGCTGCCGGATGCCGCGTGGCTCGCGACGCTGCGCGAACCGGCGATCGCATCCTCGTGTTCGGATCATTCCTCACGGTGGGGCCGGCGCTCGAATTCCTTGGCCCGGAATTCATTGGGCTATAGTTCGCCACATGGATTCGCGAGCCAAGCAACGTCTGACCGGCGCCGTCATCCTCGTTACGCTGTTCGTGCTGCTGGTCCCCGCACTGCTGACCGGTCCGCCCAACTCGGATGCGTCGGGTACCGCGGCCGAAGACGGCATGCGCCGCTACACGATCGACCTCAACGCAGCCAACCCGTCGGCAACGCCGGTGGAATCTCAGGCCGCACCGCCGGTCGCCTTGCCGCAGCCGGCGAGCCCGGGTCCGACGGACCCAAATCCGGACGACAGGCCGCTCGCCAGGCCCGGGGACTCGGCCGAGCCCGCAGCGGCAGTGCCTGTGCCTTCCGCAGCGTCTCCAGCTCCGACTGTGACTCCATCTGCCGTGACGAAAGCGCAGCCCCCGGCACAGGTGCCGATTCCGCGCGACGCAGCGCAGAAGCCGGCGCCGGCGACCCCCGTTGAACCCGGCAGCTTCGCCGTGCAGCTTGGAAGTTTTCGCGATCGCGACAACGCGGATCGCCTCGTCCGCGATATGACCGGCAAGGGTTTCGCTGCCTTCGTCGCCCCAATCAAGAGTGGGGGGCGCGAGCTTTACCGGGTTCGAGTAGGGCCAACCCGTGACCGGACTCAGGCGGAGGCCCTGGCCGCGCAACTGCGGCGAGTGGGGCAGTCCGGCAGCATCGTGCCAATTTCGTGACGCCTGCCAGCGTCTGCCAAACACTTGGCTGCTTTAGCCGCCGGCCGTCTTGTACAATGCCGCGCCCGCCATACGGGCGTCGCGGCCTGATTCACCGAACCAGACGGACCGAATGATCGCAGTCGACTACATCATCATCGCGATTCTGATTATTTCCGCCGTCATGGGCCTGGTACGAGGCCTGCTCCGCGAAGCCATCGCAGTCATCACCTGGTTTCTTGCCATCGTGCTCGCATGGATTTTCGCGTCCTCGCTCGAGCCCCTGCTGGGCGGCATCCTCGTCGGTTCCCCGATGCGTATCTGGGTGGCGCGGGTCATCATCTTCGTCGGCGTCCTCCTGCTGGGCGGCGCGGTGAGCGTGGTACTTGGTCATTACGTTCGCGTCTCCATGTTTGCCGGCATGGACAAGTTCCTGGGGTTCGTCTTCGGCATCATCCGCGGCATCGTCATCGTCGGCGCCTTTACCATCGCCGTGCAGGCGATGCGCATGGATGAAGACCCGCGTTGGAAGAACTCCCGGCTGATGCCCTACGCCATTGGCGTCGCCGATGCCCTGCGCGGCATCGTTGGCGAGCAACTCGAAAGAATCGATCTGGCCAAACCCTCCGTCTCCACCTGAGGATCTGAACCGAATGTGCGGCATAGCCGGAATCGTCGGAACCAGCGGAGTCAATCAACGGATCTATGACGCCCTGACGGTGCTCCAGCATCGCGGGCAGGATGCCGCGGGCATCGCCACCGTCGCCGGCGGCGAACTGTTTACTCGCAAGGGGCGAGGTCTCGTCCGCGACGTCTTCGAGCAGCGCCACATGGAGGAGCTCAAGGGCAACATCGGCATGGGGCACGTTCGGTACCCGACCGCCGGCTGCGACAGCGCCGCGGAAGCCCAGCCCTTCTACGTGAACGCACCCTACGGCATCTGTCTCGCACACAACGGCAATCTCACCAATGCCCGTGAGCTCGGCGAAGTACTCGAGCGCGAAGACCGCCGGCACCTCAACACCAGCTCCGATTCCGAAGTGCTGCTCAACGTGCTGGCCTCGGAACTTCAGCGCGTGGGTACGCCGCGCGTGACACCCGCCGACATTTTCGCCGCGGTGAACGCGGTGTATCGCCGCTGCCGCGGAGGCTACGCGGTGGTCG
>DASQJS010000408.1:0-10293 GCA_035630995.1 Steroidobacteraceae bacterium
CATCACGGCTGTGTCCGGGTCGCGCGCCCAAGGCTGGTCGGCGCAGGGCCGATCGGAAGTTCTCGCTCGCCACGGCATCGTCGCGACCAGCGACCCGCTCGCTGCGCAAGCGGGCCTCGAGATCCTGCAGAAGGGCGGCAACGCCATCGATGCGGCGGTGGCGACCGGCGCCGTGCTCGATGTCACGTCGCCCAATGACACCGGGATCGGCGGCGACCTCTTTGCGCTGGTGTACATCGCCAGGGACAAGAAGCTCTACGCGCTCAATTCCGCGGGCTGGGCGCCGGCGCAATGGACGCCCGAATACTTCACGCAGAAGTTAGGCGTCAAGGCGATGCCGCCGGGCGGTGTCAATGCCACGACGGTGCCGGGCGCGATTTCGGGTTACGACGCGTTGCTCAAACGCTTCGGCACGATGACCTTCAAGCAGACGTTCGATCGCGCCGCGCGCATCGCCGAGGAAGGCTGGGGCCAGGCGGAGCGACGCCATGCGGATCTGTTGCGCGTCGTGCCAGCGCTGCGAGCGGATGCGGATTCGAAGGCGGCATTCCTGATCGGTGAGGACGCGCCACCGCTCTACGGCATCATTCGCAACCGGCCCCTGGGCGCGGCGTTGCGGTTGCTGCAGTCGCAGGGCAGGGACGCGTTCTACAAGGGCGAGATCGCCGCTGCCATCGTGGAGAAGATCAAGGCGAATGGCGGCGTGATGTCCGCCGCCGATCTCGCCGAGTTCCAGTCGGAGTGGGTCGAGCCGGTCTCGACCAACTACCACGGCTTCGATGTGTTCGAGCTGCCGCCGCCGGGTCAGGGATTCGCGGCGCTCGAGATGCTGAACATCCTCGAAGTGTGTGTGCCGAAGCTCGGCAGGAATCTGGCGGCGCTCGGGCCGACGGATCCGATGTACTGGCACTTGATGGTCGAGGCGAAGAAGCTCGCGTACGCGGACTTGCTCGCGAAGAACGCGGATCCGAAATTCGTGGACGTTCCGGTGGCGCAGCTTCTGTCGAAAGCGCACGCGGCGTCGCGGTGCGAACGCATCAACCTCGAGGTTGCATCGTCCACGACCGAACCGGTGAAGCCCGATGGCGGCACCATCTACCTGACGACGGCCGACCGCTGGGGCAACATGGTGTCGCTGGTGCACAGCGTGTACAGCGTCTACGGCAGCAAGGCGACCGTGGGAAAATTCGGTTTCGCGCTGCAGAACCGCGGCGCCGGTTTTTCACTGGATCCGAAGAGCCCCAATGTCGTGGCGCCGCGCAAGCGCCCGTTCCATACCATCATCGCCGGGTTCGTGATGAGAGACGGAAAGCCGCTGATGACATTCGGAAACATGGGCGGCTCGGTGCAGCCCGAGACGCATGCGCAGCACATGGTGAATCTCATCGACCTCGGCATGAACGTGCAGATGACGACCGACGCCGCGCGCTTCACGCACCGCCAGACCGACAATGTGCTTGGGCTCGAAGACAATCTGTTCGCGCTGGTGGGTGCAGCACTCAAGGCGAAGGGCCACAACGTGGAGGCGGTGAACGGCTCCGCTGTCGGCGGTTACCAGGGCATTCTTTTCACAGCGGACCCGATACTGCGAAAGACGGAGCCAAAGTCCGGCAAAGAGGAGCTGCCCATCGACGGCGTGTACCGCGCCGGCTCGGATCACCGGAAAGACGGGCAGGCGGTGGGCTGGTGAGCGCCTCTTAGCGTTGGCGATCTACATGGCGGCCTGAACCGTCAGCCAGAGGCCCGCCGTGGTGGCGAAAGTGCCGGTGAGCCGTGCGAACCTCAGGCCATCGGGTGAGAGCCGTTCCAGCGCGATCGCGGCGGTGACGATCGCCATCGCGCGAAGGTCCATGACCCCGAGGCAAAGGAGGACCGCCGTCGGCCCGAGACAGCATCGGATGCAGAGGATGCCGAGCTGCGTTCCGTGGCGGAACGCCGCTCTCGAGTCCGGCCGCAGTCCCTGTACCGGATTCGCGCGGCAGCAAGCCAGCTGGCGCGCTTTCCACGAGGAGAACTGGAGCAGGCCGGAAATCGTCACCACCAGGCCGATGAAGATCGGGGTTGCACGGGCCAGCGACGGCTGTGTCATCGCGGATTCGGCGAGCGCAACGCCCACTGGATAGACCGCGAGACCGAACGCGGCCCAGACGAGGAAGTACGCCACGCCCACGACGATGGTTAGTCGCGCGAGATGAGTGGCGTCCACTGCCCGCCGGTAACGCATCAGCATGGGCACGAGCACCGGCAGCATCATCGCGATCATCATCACTATCCACATGCCGAGAAACGTACCCACGGCGCCGGTCCAGCTCTGTCCCGGCATCCGCATCCAGGCCATCGACATCTTCCAGCCGCCCGGCATGTCCATGCCCGGCATCGCCGACATCGACGAGCACCATGCAACCGTCACTGCGGCGCTGGCCGCGAAGGCCAGCGCCGCAGTGACCATGACGATGCGCTCAGGCCTTCGCGTATTCGTCATGACGCTTCCACCAGACGCCACTCTCATTGCGGCCGAGTGGCGCGCGGTCCAGCCACTGGTACGCGCCCCAGAGGCCATCGAGCCCGCGCGCATAGGTGGAATACGCGTGATAGACGACACCATCTTCGAGCACGAACGTGCTCATGCCCGGGCGGTCTCGCGTGAAGGTGGGCGCATCAGTCCCGCAGGTTGCCGCGAACTGCACGAGAGGCTCAGGCCACTTGGCGCTTGCATCCATCGCATGGCCGCCACGCGCATAGTTGTATTCGATGGTGCCGGCGCGTTGCTCCGCTTCGGTGAACGCGATGTTGAAGTCGAAGTTGAACTCGCCGCCGGCCGAGGAGGCCCAGGGAAATGTCCAGCCCATGCGGCGCTTGTAAGCCTGCAGCTTTGCCAACGGCGCACGCGAAACCGCGCACAACGCAACGTCGTGGTTGGCCAGGTGAACCGCAAAACCTTCGAAGCCGTCGGCGATCATCGAGCACGAAGGGCAGCCCGCCTTGTAGTCGGGGCCAAACATGAAGTGATAGACCATGAGCTGCGAGCGGCCGCGGAACAGGTCTTTGAGCGAGGCCGTTCCGGAATCGGTCTCAAACCTGTACTCCTTATCTATACGTACCCAGGGCATGGCCTGGCGTTGCTCGGCCAGTGCGTCGCTGCGTCGGGTGAGTTCCTTCTCGGCCTTCAGCAGCTCGAGCCGGGCGTCAAGCCATTCCTGCCGTGTGCCAGTGATGTGTGTCATTGCGGTTCTCTCTTGTGATGGCGGTTCATGGGATAAATTTAGAGCCGGGCAGCGACACAGCGGGAGTGACAAGTTTGGCGGGATTCTTTTGGATGCACTGATCACCGCGGCAGGGCGCGCGCTCGCGGCCGGCGATCCGTTGGGCGCGTTGAAACTGGTTTCACTGCGCGATGACGCACCCGCGCTTGCACTGCGCGGCATCGCGATGGCCCAGCTCGGTGAATTCGCGCGCGCCAGGGTGTTGTTGCGAGGAGCGGCGCGTGGCTTCGGTGCCAAAGCGCCCGTGGCGCGGGCGCGCTGCGTGGTGGCCGAAGCGGAGGTGGCGCTGGCTTCGCGCGATCTCGGATGGCGCGCGAATGCTCTCGCAGCGGCCCGCGCGACGCTCGAGACTCATGGCGATCTCGCGAACGCCGCGCATGCGCGTTACCTCGTAGTGCGCCGGCTGCTTCTCATCGGCCGGCTGGTCGATGCCGAGCGCGCTCTCGCCGAACTCGATGCGGCGAAACTCACGCCGGCGTTGCGCGCCGCGCATGAACTCGTCGTCGCGGGCATTGCGATACGCCGCATTCGCACGAAGGACGCGCGTGCCGCGCTGATGCGCGCCGAGCGCGCGGCACGCGATGCCGGGATTCCGGCGCTCTGGGCGGAAGTGGACGTGGCGTTGCGCATTCTGAATACCATGGCTGCGCGACGCATCGCCAGGGGCAGGGACGAACCCTTGCGGCTCGAAGAAGTGGAAGCACTGCTGGCATCGAAGGCATTCGTGGTCGATGCCTGCCGGCTTACCGTGCGCCAGTCGGGCATCGTGATTCCGCTCGCGAAGCGCCCGGTGTTGTTCACGCTGGCGCGAGCGCTGGCGGAGGCATGGCCAAACGATGTATCCCGTGATGCGCTCATCACGCGCGCATTCCGGCTGAAGCGCGCCGACGAGTCGCTGCGCGCGCGGCTGCGCGTGGAAATCGGGCGATTGCGCCGCGTGCTCCGGCCCCTGGCCGATATCACTGCCACCAAACAAGGTTTCGCGCTCGGGATTCGGCGTGCGCGCGAGGTGGTGGTGCTTGCGCTGCCGGTAGAAGAAGAATATGCGCAGGTGCTCGCGCTTCTGGCCGATGGCGAATCCTGGTCCAGCTCCGCGCTGAGTCTCGTGCTCGGCACCAGCCAGCGCACCGTGCAGCGCGCACTCGACGATCTTGCCGCCGCCGGCAAAGTGCAGACTTTCGGGCGCGGCCGCGCACGCCGCTGGCTGACGCCGCCGCTGCCCGGATTCACGACGGCCTTGTTACTCCCCACTTCGCTGGCGATTGACTAGGATTCGCGCATGACAAACACCAAAGCTGACATTGTTCGAGAGTACGGGCCGTTCGACGGCGTCGACGGCGTGCATGGCGTCACTTACGACGGCGAGAACGTGTGGTTCTGCTCAGGCGACCGGTTGAACGCCGTCGATCCCGACAGCGGCAAGGTGAAGCGCACCCTCGAAATCGCCTCGAATGCCGGAACCGCATTCGACGGCAAGCATTTGTTTCAGATCGCCGCCGACAAGATCAACAAGATCGATCCGGCGACCGGCCGTGTGCTCCATTCCATTCCCGCGCCAGGCTCCGGCGGAGATTCCGGAATGGCGTGGGCCGAAGGGTCGCTGTGGGTGGGTGAATACCGCGCGCGGAAAATCCACCAGGTCGATCCGGAGACCGGCAAGGTACTGCGCACGATCGAATCGAACCGCTTCGTCACCGGCGTCACCTGGGTAGATGGAGAGCTGTGGCATGGCACGTGGGAAAACGAGGCCAGCGAGCTGCGGCACATCGATCCGGACACCGGCACCGTGCTGGACAGCGTGGAGATGCCCGCGGGAGTCTTCGTGTCCGGCCTGGAATCCGATGGCAAGGATCGGTTCTATTGCGGCGGCGGAAAGAGCGGGAAGGTGAGGGCAGTGCGTCGACCCAAGAGAGGCCATTCGCGCTAGCGGCGATCCCCGTACAGCCGGCTCCATGAGTGGATGTCCGGTTTAGCTGCCCGTTTACGTTCCTCACAGTGAAATGAACAATTTATCCAAACTACCCGCGGTGGTGCTGGGTTCAGCGTGGTTGCTTGGGTCATCCAGCGGCGTCCCCGCCGTGGAGAACCGCTCGGTGTACTCGGCGAACCATGGCACCACCTTGCCCGGCACATTGCGCAAGTCAGAAGGGCAAGCGCCGAATTCAGATGCGGATGTCGAAGCCGCGTATACGAGCACCGGCGCGTTCTACGAAGGGTTCTACAACTTCTGGGGTCGCGACTCCTACGACGGCCTCGGAGCCCGGATCACCAGCACCGTTCACTACAGCGATAACTACTGCAACGCATTCTGGAATGGATTGCAGATGGTGTTTGGCGACGGCAATGGCATCGATTGCCTGTCGTACGCGGCGAGCGTGGATAACACCGCGCACGAGCTCACGCACGCAATTACGGCGCGAGAGTCCGGACTCATCTACTCGGGCGAATCCGGCGGAATCAACGAGTCCATGTCCGACATCTTCGGCGCGTTCGTGGAAGCCTGGGTTGATGGCGGGAAGTCGGGTGTGCTGGTTACGTCGGATGACACCTGGAAGCATGGCGAGGACATCATTGCGCCGGCGTTGCGTTACCTGAACGACCCGGCTGCCGACGGCGCATCAGCCGATTTCTACACCAGCGGCACTGGAAATCTCGACGTCCACTACAGCTCGGGCGTGGGCAACCTGGCCTTCTACTTGCTGTCGCAGGGCGGAGTGCATCCGCGCGGCAAGAGTCCGATTCAGGTCCAAGGCATCGGCATGGAGAAAGCGATTCGCATCTTCTACGAAGCCAACGTGAATATCTTGACCGCCAGTTCCAACTACCGCGCGCTGCGCGATGCGGCCGTAGAGGCGAGCATCACACTGAGTTATGACCGCGACACCAGCAGATCGGTCGTCTGTGCATTCGCTGCCGTGGGTGTCGTCGGCGGGATTGGCGCCAGGGTGTGTGAATCCATGCTCGCGAACGGAACACCTCTCGTCGGTCTCGCCGACGAGCAGGTGGGCCACTTTCAGCACTGGAACATCGACGTTTCGGCCGGGCAAACCCTGACGGTGACGCTTGCCGGCGGCAGCGGCAACGCGGATCTTTATGTGCGCGCGGGGGCCAGGCCCAACGTGAATGCGTTCGATTGCAGGCCACGGCTGCGGGGCAACACAGAAACATGCAGCATCGTTGCGGACGCGGACGGCATCTACTGGATTGGCGTCCGAACGCAGGCGGCGTATGCGGATGTTTCATTGCTAGCTACCCTCAGCACGCTGAATGCGCCAATTGCCCTAAGGTAACGGCTGACGCCAACTACCATCCCTCGTATGAGGGAGCGAACTAACTCCGAATGGGTCTCAGAAATGAGGGTGGGGTGCCGCTACCATGCACGCCCGTCGCCACCCGGCGATTTTTACCCATTGGAGTATTTCAAATGTCTTCGTCGAATCTTGCTGTGCGCATGGAGCCCACGGCAACGGACCTGCTCTCTCACCCGCCGCGTCCCTTGCTTCGTGTTGTCACGAACGAGGATACGTCAGAGGTGCGCAGCATCCGCCCCCGTACTACGCTCCAGAGCCGAAAGATCGTGACCCGCGATCAGGGCTTCAGGTTTTTCAATCACCGTTGATTTTTCAGTCTAGCTCCGCCATCGATCGCATCTGCGACGATGCGCGGATGCGATGACCCCGGCTCACTTCAGATAGCCGTACTGGGTCAACCAATACCTGAGTTGATTGTCGAGTGCCTCATCGCTCAGGCCCACCTTCGTGCCTGGCGTTTTCCATTTCCAGATGACGGACATTCCGTCGACGCCGGTTGATGGGAACGCTTTTCGGAACTCGAGCGCGAGATCGCCGTTGGTCAACGTCGGCTTGTCGCGCAGCAACGCCTTGAAGATGTCGCTCGGCTTGTCTCCGTCGAGGATACTTTTCATCCGCAATCTATCGTGAATTCTTCTTCGGATACCCGCGCCACACCCACTCCAGTGCCTGCGGCAGCGTCTGCTCGCGCACCTTCCTGTCGCAATGGCCGGAGTCGAGCGCATAGACGTACTGGTAGTCGTAGCCTTTGTCCTTGAGCACCTTCGCCATGCGGTGGTTAGCCACCACCCAGTCGTGCATGTCGTCGCGCATGACGTTCGGGTTGTATAGATCCCGGTCCCCCACGTGCATCCAGATGCGGATGGGTTTCGGTTTGGCATTGGCGATGATGCCGTCGTGATAACCCCAGGCGCCGCCCGGCGTCTCCGGGTTGAACGGCCACTGCTGGTTCACGTAGGTGCCCGAATAGCTGATCACTTTGGAATACCACTCCGGGTGATACCAGGCCATCGAGAGGGCGGCCGCCGCGCCCGAACTGCAACCCATGACCGCGCGGCCCTTGGCGTTGCGCGTGAGCTGCACTTTCGTGTTCTGCTCCACCGCCGGCAGCACTTCCGCCTCGATGAACTCCGCGAACTTGCCCGACATCGTGTCGTACTCGAGACCGCGCTCGCTGCCCTGGGCGTCGCCGCCGCCGTTCTGGATCATCACCGCGATCAGGGGCGGTATGCGCCCGTGCGCGATGAGGGTGTCGAGGATTGGTGGCAACACGGTGTCCGACTTGTCCAATGCCGGTCCGTCATGCGTGACGATGAACGGCGCCTTCGTGCCGCGCTTGTATTGCGTCGGGACGTAGACCGTGATGGTCCGCTGATAAGGCTTCGCGCGCGTCTCGACGATGAGCGTCCTGGGATTGTTGGGGTCGACCGTGCCGAATACCTCGCGCGCAATGCCGGGGTAGAACTTGCTGTCCATGGAATGCATCACGAACTGCCAGACCTCGCCCTGCGGAACGACCGCCTTGGGTTCGAGTTCGGGTGCAGGGGCGTAGTCGGGGCCGATGAGGAAATCACCACTCTTATCTATAGGAGCGTTCGCGCCTTTGCCTGTCACCTTGGTGAAGACGGGGGCGCCAGGGATGTCGGGAGCGCGCGTGGGGGGAGTGGGGCGCGGCGGCGGCGCAACCACGGCTGGCTCTGGCGCCTTGGCGTCTTGAGGGCTGGCAAGCGAGCTGCACAGCAGGCAGCCGGCTAACAGGGCGATCCGCAACGGTTGCATGTTCGTCATGGTGAGGGATGGTAAGGTATTCCGCGCTCCGACAACGTCCGGGAGGACAAATGCAATCTGGAAATCCCGTTCTGAACACCAAGACCTTCGAGACCGTCCCCGTCGGCGAGCGCATGACCATCGGTGGCACCATCAACAAGACCGCCATGCTGCTGGCGCTGGTCATGATCACGGCCATCTATACCTGGGGCCAGTTCACTGCGACCAAGGATCCCGCCACCATCATGCCGTTGCTCTGGACCGGCGTTATCGGCGGCCTCATCTTCTGCCTGATCACCTCATTCAAGAGCGAGTGGGCCCCCATCACCGCGCCCATCTACGCGCTGCTCGAGGGTCTCGTGATCGGTGGCTTGTCCGCGTTCTTCGAAATGGCGTACCCGGGCATCGTCGTCCAGGCCGCCGGGCTCACCTTCGGAACATTGTTCGTCATGCTGATGGCGTACAAGTCCGGGCTCATTCAGGCCACGGAAAAGTTCAAGCTCGGCGTGATCGCGGCCACCGGGGGCATCGCGCTGCTGTACGTCGTCAGCTTGGTGATGAGCATGTTCGGGAAACCTATCGGCTTCATCCATGAGGGCGGCACGTTCGGCATTCTGTTCAGCGGATTCGTGGTGGTCATCGCCGCGCTGAATCTGGTGCTGGATTTCGACTTCATCAGACAGGGTTCGGAGCAGGGCGCGCCCAAGTACATGGAGTGGTATGGCGCTTTCGCGCTCATCGTGACGCTGGTCTGGCTGTATCTCGAAATCCTGCGGTTGCTCGCGAAGCTGCGCAAAGAGTAAGCGCGCATGTGCTACTCGGCGCAGATCCAGGCCGCGTACATGAAATATCTCCGCGAGACCGGCGCTGAGATGGACATCGACCAGTTCGTCGAGATCTTCGGCGCGCGCGTCAGCGATTCGAGCATTCGCATTCCGCGCGCCGTCGAGCGATGGTTCGACGAACCCAAGACCGATGGCGAGCGGAAGATCAAGGGATTCATTGACGAATACCGGGCCGCCGAGATCACGAAGCTCGAGCGCGAAGTATTCACGCAGAAGAAGCGTCTCGCCGATGCCGAGCGCACGCTCGCATCCAAGCCGACCAAGGCCGCGGCCGAGAGCCAGCGCATTGCCGGCAACAAGATCGAGCAGGCGATGACGCGGCTCGATCGCATGAAAGCCGCGAAGCCGCATGTCGCCGAGGCGCGCATCTTTCCCATGCATTACGCGCCTATCGTCCTGCAGGACGGTGGCCGGCGCGTCATGCGGCTCGGCCGCTATCACTGCCGCAAGCCGGGCGAACCCGAGTTCATCGATCGAAAACTACCCGGCCTGTACAACGCTTTCGGTGCGTTCCTAACACTTATGTGATTCTGCAGGTCGCCGCCACTTATGCCACTGAAGAGTTCACCAGAGCCGTTCAACTCCAACTCAGGCACGCGCGCTCGCAATTCTTGAGAGCCTCAGTCCGGAAAAGCAGGAGGCGGCCTCATCTGGTAGCGCGCAATTGATATCGTCGCGCCAGGTCGGCAGTGTCGACAACTATTGAAGTCAAACATGACCTGTGATCAACAGAATTGCCTTCTAGTCTGTCGATAGTGAATTTGCCTTTCAACGTGATAACCCGGCCGTTCAAAAGCGCGTAGTTCTTGTAGAAAAACTCCGGCTTCGCGATTGAAATGCAATAAGCCTCGCCATTCACCTCGCCACCGCCGCGCTCTCGCTGTCTCTGCATATCCAAAAAACGTACCCGTGAGTCGTAGAGAGCGTGCGACTCCCGAGAAAGATCGACATAACCTCGTGCGATGACGGTCAGGCCGTTGAACTTCGTTGGATCAGCGTTCAGCCGACTTGGGGTGAATGCGCACCCTGTGACGCATAGTGCAACTAAGCTCAGCGCGATGATCTCTTTCAACCTCCGTCGCAGCCCAGGATGATTGAATAAAGCGC
>DASQJS010000409.1:0-2997 GCA_035630995.1 Steroidobacteraceae bacterium
AGAGGGCGCTTGTCGGGGTTTCGAGGGCCCTCGGGGCGACGTTAAACCCTTGTTTTTAATTGGAAATATGGCGGGCGGGGTAAGTGCGATACCCTAGCGCCCGCTTTCCCTGACCCTTTCTCGATGCCCGGCCGCTATTACATCAAGACTTTCGGCTGCCAGATGAACGAGTACGACTCGACCCGCATGGGCGATGTCCTCGAAGCTGGCGCGAATCTCACCCCGACGAACGACCCGGCCGAGGCCGACGTCCTGCTCATGAACACCTGCTCGGTGCGTGAGAAGGCCGAGGACAAGGTGTATTCGCTGCTGGGTGAATGGCGCGCGCTCAAGAAGCTCAAGCCGCACGTGCTCATCGGCGTGGGTGGCTGCGTGGCGAGCCAGGAAGGCGAGGGCATCACCAAGCGCGCGCCGTACGTCGACCTCGTGTTCGGACCGCAGACCCTGCATCGCCTGCCCGACATGATCGGCCAGAAGCAGCGCACCGGGCGCGCCGTGGTCGATGTGTCCTTCCCGGAAATCGAGAAATTCGACCACCTGCCGGCGCCGCGCGCCGAAGGCGCGAGCGCCTACGTTTCGATCATGGAAGGCTGCAGCAAGTACTGCACGTTCTGCGTGGTGCCGTACACGCGCGGCGACGAAGTGTCGCGGACTTTCGATTCGGTGATGGACGAGGTGCGCTCGCTGGCCTCGCAGGGCGTGGGCGAAATCACCTTGTTAGGCCAGAACGTCAACGCCTTTGCGGGCGCGATGCAAGACGGCACGGTGGTCGACCTTGCGACGCTCATCCACTATGTGGCCGAGGTGGACGGCGTACAACGCATCCGCTTCACTACTTCGCACCCCGTGGAGTTCGGCGACAGCCTCATCGAGGCGTATGCCAACGTGCCGAAACTGGCCAACCAGCTTCATCTTGCGGTGCAGTCGGGATCGGATCGCATCCTCAGCGCGATGAAGCGCGGCTACACGGCGCTCGAATTCAAGGAAAAGCTGCGCCGGCTGCGGGCCGTGCGTCCCACGATATCGGTGTCCACTGACATCATCGTTGGATTTCCAGGCGAGACGGATCGCGACTTCGAGGCCACACTGAAACTCGTGCGCGAAGCCAATTTCGACCAGTCGTATACGTTCATTTACAGCCAGCGCCCGGGCACACCCGCAGCCTCGCTGCCGGATGATGTCAGCGCAGAAATGAAGCAGGAGCGCCTCGCGCGGCTGCAGGCGCAGCTCAATGAACAGGCGCGTGCCATCAGCAACCAGATGGTCGGCAGCACGCAGCGCGTGCTGGTCGCGCGTCCGTCGAAAAAGGATTCCGCGGAACTCGCGGGCCGTACCGAGAACGGGCGCTGGGTGAACTTCGCCGGCCCCGCGAGTCTCATCGGTCATTTCGTCGACGTGGTCATCGTCGAAGCGCGGCCGCAATCGTTGCGCGGCCGTTTCGTGAGCGCCACGGCTACGACGATTCCCGCGGGCGTGCAACGCCTCGCCGCAAATTGATGGCTACTCCCGCTCCCATTGAACCGGTGCGCGAATTCGATCTCGTGCCGCCAGACAATACGCGGCTCGCCAATCTCGTCGGACCGCTCGATGAAAACCTGCGCCTGATCGAAGACCGCATGGCGGTGACTGTGAAGCGGCGCGGCGCGAACTTCCGCATCACGGGTGCGCGTTCACACGCAGCCGAAGATGTGGTGAAAGATCTGTTCGAAGCGACACGTCACGAAGACGTCTCGCTCGAGCGCGTGCACCTGGCCCTGCGCGATTCGCGCGACATGCCGGGTTCGCTCGGCGTGCACGAACCCGACGACGGTGGTTCCGTGCGCGTCCTTCGCGGCACGATCCGCGCGCGCGGCAAGAACCAGCGCGACTATCTCGCGAATATCCACAGCAGGGACCTGTCTTTCGGCATCGGGCCTGCGGGCACTGGCAAGACGTACCTGGCCGTGGCCTGTGCGGTCGAGGCCCTGCAGGCCGACAAGATCCGCCGCATCATCCTCGTGAGACCGGCGGTCGAAGCGGGTGAACGCCTGGGATTCCTGCCCGGCGATCTCACTCAGAAGGTGGATCCGTATCTGCGTCCGATGTACGACGCGCTCTACGAGATGCTCGGCTTCGATCGCGTGGCCAAGTACATCGAGCGCAATGTCATCGAAGTGGCGCCGCTCGCGTTCATGCGCGGCCGCTCGCTCAACGACTCATTCATCATTCTCGACGAGGCGCAGAACACCACGCCCGAGCAGATGAAGATGTTCCTTACGCGCATCGGCTTCGGCTCGCGTGCGGTGGTCACGGGCGACGTCACGCAGACGGACTTGCCCGCCGGGAAGATGTCCGGCCTGCGGCACGTGATCAACATCCTGAAAAATACCGAAGGTGTGGCGTTCACATTCTTCGAGGCGGCCGACGTGGTTCGTCATCCGCTCGTGCAGCGAATCGTCAAGGCGTATGAAGCGCATACGCCGCCCGATGTCCTATGAGTGAAGCGCGAGCGTTGAAACTGGATCTCGCTCGCGGCACACGTGCCTGGACGCCCGCGCGTTCTCGAATGAACAGTTGGGCGGCAGCTGCCCTGGGCCGACGAGGTGCAGGCCGTGAGATCGCAGTGCGTGTCGTCGCAGCTAGCGAGAGTCGCGCGCTGAACAAGCTCTGGCGCGGCAAGGATAAACCCACGAACGTTTTGTCGTTTCCTGCGCCAGTTCAATCGAAGCGCGGCATGCCCAGAGATATGACACTGCCACTGGGTGACCTCGTCATCTGCGCGCAGGTCGTGCGCCAGGAAGCCGTGCGTGACGGCAAGCCGGTCGAGGCGCATTGGGCACACATGATCGTGCACGGCTCACTGCACCTGGCAGGCTTCGACCACGAAGTCGGCCTCCGCCAACGGCTGCGCATGGAGCGCCGCGAGATTTCCGTGCTGAAACGATTCGGGATCGGGAATCCCTACCTGTGAGCGCCAAGAACAAAGAGAAGGAAAAGGAAAAGGAACGCGACATCGGC
>DASQJS010000410.1:0-11007 GCA_035630995.1 Steroidobacteraceae bacterium
AGGCGGCGCTGGACGCCGGGCTTCGCCGTCCGGGCGGGGCTGGCGCGTCTGGCGGAGCTCACAGCGCTTTCGCCGCTTCGAGGACTTCGGCGGCGTGACCCTTCACGCGGACTTTGCGCCACTCGCGCGCGAGCTTGCCGTTTTCGTCGATGAGGAATGTGCTGCGCTCGATGCCCATGAACTTCCTTCCGTACAGCGATTTCTCGCGGATGACATCGAAGAGCTTGCAGACGGTTTCGCCTTCGTCGGAAAGCAACTCGAACGGGAATTTCTCTTTCGCGCGGAATTTCTCGTGCCGCGCGCAACTGTCCTTCGAAATGCCGAGCACCGTCGTCTTCGTGCGGCGGAACGCGGCGTGCAGATCGCGGAAATCCTGGCCCTCGAGCGTGCAGCCGGGGGTCATGTCCTTCGGGTAGAAGTACAGCACGAGTTTGCCGCCGCGCGCGTCAGTGGATTTCCAGAGACTGCCGTCGGAGAGCGGCAGCGAAAAGACGGGAACCTTCTTTCCAACGCCGAGAGTCAAGACTTCACGGGCTCCAGGATCGCGTCGAGGTTTTGAGCGTCGCAGTAGTCCATGAACTCTTCGCGCAGGTGCGCGAGCTGCAGGCGCTTGGGAACGTTGATGATCATCTGCACGGCGAACATCTGCGCGCCCGTGTGCGCCGCGGGATAGGTGCGGGTGGAGACTTCGGCGATGTCGATGCCGCGGCTGGCGCAGAACCCGGAGAGCCCGGTGACGATTCCGGCCTGGTCCAGGCACACCACGTCGATGGAATATGGCAATAGTTCGGTGCGGGGTGCGCGCGGCTCGGTGCGCTTCATGTGCAGCGACAGGCCACTGGCTTCACCGAGGCGAGTCAGCTCGCTTTCGAGCTTGGCGAGCGAATGCCAGTTGCCGCTCACCAGCACGAGCATTGCGAACTCGTTGCCGAGGCTTGCCATGCGGCTCTCGCTGATGGATCCACCGCAGTCCGTGATTACGCGGGTCAGGTCATGGACCATACCGGTGCGATCGCTGCCAATGGCGGATACGGCGAGGTGTTGCTTCATCTGGCGGCGAGTGTACCGCAGCCTTTTGGCTTGCGAATGGCGGGTGTGCGCCCGTACCATTCCCGCCCGTTCAAACGACCCTCGGATTTCTCATGTTCGCCGGCAGCCTGGTGGCGCTCGTGACCCCGATGCTGCCGGATGGCAGTATCGATTTTGACGCCTGGTCACGTCTCCTCGAATTCCACGTCGCCAATGGCACGGCGGGAATCGTCGTTGCCGGGTCCACGGGCGAATCCGCGACCGTCACCGACGGTGAATTGCGCGACCTGCTGGTCCACGCGCGCCGCGTGCTCGGAAAACGAGCCTGGGTCATCGCCAACGCCGGCACCAGCAGCACCGCTTCGTCAGTGGAACGCGCGCGCTGGATTTCCGAGCTCGGCATCGATGCGCTTCTGATTGCGTCTCCCGCCTATGTTCGCCCGACGCAGCAGGGACTCTTCCTGCATTTCGAAGCGATTGCCGCGAACTCGCGCATTCCGGTCCTGCTGTACAACGTCCCGAGCCGGACCGCGTGCGATATCCTGCCCTCCACGGTTGCAAGGTTGTCTGAAGTCCCGCGCATCGTCGGTATCAAGGAAGCCATCGGAGATGGGGCGCGTGTGCGGGAGCTCGTCGCCAGTTGCGCCGCGGAATTCAAGGTACTGAGCGGCGACGACCTGACCGCGCGAGATGCCATCGGTCTCGGAGCCTCCGGGGTCATATCCGTGACGGCGAATGCCGCGCCGCGTGCCATGGCCGACATGGTGGCCGCCGCGCTGCGGGGCGACCGCGCCGGTGCAACCCAGATCGACCAGCGGCTCGTGGCCCTGCATCGCAACCTGTTCGTCGAATCCAACCCCATCCCGGTGAAATGGGCGGTAGCCCGCATGGGGCTCATGGGTGGCACCCTGCGCCTGCCTCTGACCGAACTGTCGGAGGAATTCCATGCGGTGGTCACCGAGTCGCTGTTTGCTGCCGGTATCACAGTCGCCCGATGAACTCCCGAAGTCCGACAAGGTCGCAATCCTCATGCGTATTCCCACACTCCTGATCGCCTGCTGCCTGGCCGTATTGGTCACCGGCTGCAAGTCTCACGGCACCACCTGCAAACAGGACAACAAGGATTACGTTGGCGCCGAGGAGATGCCGCCGCTGAAGGCGCCTCCCGGCCTTGAGCCGCCTGATACACGAAACGCGCTCAAGGTCCCGCCGCTTGACACCCCCGAGCGTCCGCGCAGCAAGGACGAGGCCTGCCTCGATGTCCCGCCGCCATTTACCAATCCCAAGGGGCCCGACGCGGCCAAGCCGAAGTAGAGGGACTATTGGTATCATTCGCACCCCTTGAAGGCCCTTCTTGAATGTTTTGGGCGCGGGGGTTTGCGCGGGTAACGGACAGATGGCCGAGCGGTCGAAGGCGCTTGCTTGGAAAGCAAGTAACATCTCACGGTGTTCCAGGGTTCGAATCCCTGTCTGTCCGCCATTTCTTTACCATGGCAGTCCGTATCGGCTCCTTCGCGACGACTAGTTGTAAACCCCGTCAGGCCCGGAAGGGAGCAGCGGTAGCTTCGATGTCGGGCGCCGAAGTCCGGCTGGTGCGGGCTGCCTCCCAAAGCCAACTCGAGTAAGGAACTGCTTCAACGATGAGTTATCTCGCGCTGGCGCGTAAGTGGCGACCGCGTTCCTTCGCGGAGCTCGTTGGTCAGGAGCACGTCCGACAGGCGCTGGGCAATGCCCTGACGCAGGGTCGTGTGCACCACGCATTCCTGTTCACGGGTACGCGCGGTGTGGGCAAGACCACCATCGCGCGCATCCTGTCGAAGTGCCTCAACTGCGATACCGGCGTCACCGCCACTCCCTGCGGCACCTGCGCATCCTGTAAGGAGATCGACGAGGGCCGTTTCGTCGACCTCATCGAAGTCGACGCCGCCTCCCGCACCAAGGTGGACGACACGCGCGAGCTGCTCGAGAACGTGCAGTACTCACCCACGCGCGGGCGCTACAAGGTCTACCTCGTCGACGAAGTGCACATGTTGTCGACGCATTCCTTCAACGCATTGCTGAAAACGCTCGAAGAGCCGCCACCGCACGTCAAGTTCCTGCTGGCCACGACCGATCCGCAAAAGCTGCCGGTCACCGTGTTGTCGCGCTGCCTGCAGTTCAACCTCAAGCGCCTGCCCGTCTCGCTGATCAGCGAGCACATGAACAAGGTCCTGACTGCCGAGAAAATTGCTTTCGACGCGCCGGCGCTGCGGCTGGTGGCGCAAGCTGCCGACGGCAGCATGCGCGACGCGTTGTCGCTGCTCGATCAGCTCATCGCGTTCGGCGGCGGCAAAGTGGAAGAGGCCAGCGCACGCGGCATGCTGGGCACCATCGACCGCGACCACGTGACGCGACTCGCGCGTGCGCTCGCCACGGGCGATGCCGCGCAGCTTCTCGAAACGGCGCGAAGCCTCGAGGAATTTTCACCGGACTACGGGCAGGTGCTCGACGACCTCGCCGGGTTGCTCACCCGGGCGGCACTGCAGCAGCTCGTGCCAGGATACGAAGGCGATGAACTGTTCGATCCGATGTTGCTGAAAGAGCTGGCGGCGGCAATTCCCGCCGAAGACATGCAGCTTTACTACCAGACCGCCATTCTCGGCCGGCGGGACCTGCCGTTCGCGCCGGACCCACGCACTGGTTTCGAAATGACGCTGGTGCGTATGCTCGCGTTTCGACCTGCAGGCGGCGCGGCCGTGGCGTCGACTCCCGGTGGGGGCGGTGCGCGCGTGGCTGCGAGTGCGCCGGGCGGCGCGCTGCCCTCGACCACATCCGCAGCCGTGGTTCGACCGGCGGCCGCGGGTCCCATCGACCCCGTGCAGTGGTCGCGAGTCATCGGCGATCTCGACGTCAGCGGCGCGGCGCGCCAGCTCGCGACGAACTGCGCGCTCGTGGAACATCGCGGCAAAACGCTGAAGCTCGCGGTCGATTCCAAGGTCGCGCGCACGCCGCCGCAGGTCGAGAAGCTGGCGCAGGCGCTGGCAAAATACCTGGGCGGGCACGTGGTGCTCGAATTCGTCGACGGTGCGCCGCCGGTGGAAACCCCGGCGCAAACCGGCGAGCGGCGTTCGGCGGAAGCGCTCGACATGGCGCGTCGCGTGCTCGAAGAAGATCCCACGGTGCGCGAAATGAAATCGCGTTTCGGCGCCACACTGCACCCGGAATCGGTACGGCCAACGGAATAGGAGTTTGAACGATGCGTGGCGGCGGAAACATGATGAAGCAGGCGATGGCGCTGCAGGCCAACATGAAGAAGGCCCAGGATGAAATCGCCAACATGGAAGTCATCGGTGAATCCGGTGGCGGCATGGTCAAGGTGACCATGAGCGGAAAACACGAAGTGAAGCGGGTGCAGATCGAGCCGCAGGTCGCTTCCGAAGATCGGGAAATGCTCGAGGACCTGATCGCCGCGGCCGTCAACGATGCGGTCAACAAGGTCGAGCAGCAGAGCCAGGCGCGCATGTCGTCGGTGATGTCGGGCGTGGCATTGCCACCCGGCTTCAAAATGCCTTTTTAACGATGCAGCACGCCGCCCCGCTAGCCAAACTGATCGACGCCCTGCGCGCACTGCCGGGCGTGGGGCCCAAGACCGCGCAGCGCATGGCCTTTCACCTGCTGCAGGGCGGCCGCGGCGGCGCCCGCGCGCTCGCCGACGCGCTCAGCGCGGGGCTGGCCTCGATCAAGCGCTGCCAGCGCTGCCGAATGCTCACCGATACCGACCTCTGTTCCATCTGCGCGGCGCCGGCACGCGACGCCGCGCTGTTGTGCGTCGTCGAGTCGCCCGCCGACGTGGTGGCCGTGGAGCAATCCGGCAGCTACCGCGGCCGTTATTTCGTGCTGCACGGGCACCTCTCGCCGCTCGATGGCATCGGACCCGAGCAGATCGGGGCGCGCGAATTCGAAGCGTTGCTCGACTCGGGTGAAGTCCAGGAAGTGATTCTCGCCACCAATCCCACGGTCGAAGGCGAGACCACCGCTCACTTTCTCGGAGAGCGCGCGGCCCAGCGCGCAATCCGCGCCAGCCGCATCGCTCACGGCGTGCCGATCGGCGGCGAGCTCGAATACGTCGACGGCGGCACTCTGGCCCATGCGCTGAC
Source organism: Steroidobacteraceae bacterium (assembly GCA_035630995.1). Taxonomy (GTDB): domain Bacteria; phylum Pseudomonadota; class Gammaproteobacteria; order Steroidobacterales; family Steroidobacteraceae; genus CADEED01. The sequence continues at coordinate 5,166 of DASQJS010000410.1, forward strand.
CGGACGGATTTCCGTCTAGTTGTCCTTTCAGGCCACGCGAAGCGCAGCGTGACCGAATCCCTCAATAGTTTTTCGTGACGGTCGATAACCGGGAGTGCGGGTTGTCGGCTTTTCCTGTTCTGCTTAGGGGTTCACCTATCCAGACCGGGTCGCGAGAAAAATCGCGGGGTCGTGCAGCACGCATTTGTGCGTCATCGTTCAATCCGGCAGCAAAGATTCGCGTCCGTTCCTCCGAGTGAGACGCAATTCTGCCGCGTTCCGATCGATGAGCTTAATGTTCCAAAAGGTTGTTAGCTGGCCGCGCTGGTGCGCGCCGTGATCGGGAGAGGACGGGTAAATGAGCAAATTTTCGGAATCCATGCAGCGCTGGCTTGGCAACAAGTCCATCTCGCGCGTGATCATGATTCTCATCGGCCTGGCGGTGACGCCGGCGCTGGTCGTGACGGTATCCATGGTGATTCGCGAGATCGCGCAGATCAAATTCCTGCACGAAGAATATCGGGCGATCGTGGAGTTTCACCCGCTCGAGGAAATCACCTCGCACGGCACCAACCGCATGATCCTCGGGCAGATGCCCGAGGGGCAACGCGATGCCGCCAAATACGCTGAATTCGATGCGGAACTCACGCTGGCCGTCGAAGAAGTGAAGGCAGCCGTTGCGGGCGCCGGCAAACCGGCGTTGCAGCCGTTCTGGGACGCCGTCGAAGCGCAGTACGAAAAAGTGCACGCGATGGCGCCGCAAAGCGTCTCGCCGGACGAATGGTTCCGCACGCACGAGGAGCTCGCCGAGCTGACCCTGAAGTTGCGCGACCGCGTCGGCGTTGAAACCGGCGTGGTCCTCGATCCCGGTGCGGAGACGCTGCCGCTGGTCGATGCCATGTTCAATCACATTTCGAGCCTGGAAACCTCCGTCATGCGCGCGGCTGGTCATTCGTTCGTCGCCGCGGGCGGCACGATGTCGGCCGAGGCATCCGATGGTCTCGCGACGGCGGCCACCCATATCGACGAATTGACTGCCGAAATCCACATGGATTTCGACGACGCCATTCTGGCCTCGGCCGATGGCGAGGAAGGTTACAAGAGCGTGGTTGCCGATCGTGATGCGACGCTCAATGGCATGAAAGTTCTCGCCGAGAAGGTGCGCCAGATGCGCGCTTCCGGAACGGCCGCGGACCACGCAGCGATGATTTCGGCGGCGTTGACGGTGCTCGGCGCCATCGACGAACTGCACGATTCCGGCAGCCCGAAGCTCGAAGCGCTGTTGCGCGATCGCGAGTCACGCACGCGCTGGATGATTGCCCTCGTGGCCAGTTTCCTGCTGCTGTTCATTTCAGTGTCGGTCTGGCTCGGAGTCCTCGCGAGTCGTGGTGTGTCGCGGTCGCTTGGCATCGCGGTCAGCACCGCGGAAAACATCGCGGCAGGCAGGTACGACAACACGATCGAAGCGCAGGGCGAAAATGAAACCGGCCGCGTGTTGCGCGCCGTCGGCGCCATGCAGGCCGAGTTGAAGCGGCGCACGGAAAACGAAAGCCTGGCGCGTGAGAAAGAGCGCGCCGTCGCCGCGGAAAGCATGCGCGTCAAGGTCGGCCTCGACAGCGTATCGGGCAATGTGCTGCTGGCGGACAAGGACAACCGCATCATCTATCTCAACAAGGCGATTCAGCAGATGTTTCGCGCCGCCGCCGCCGACTTCCGGCGCCAGCGGCCGAACTTCGACGCGGAGGCCCTCATCGGCACGCCGATGGATCTGCACGGATCCGGCGCTGGAGCCACGCGCCACGCACACCAGACGCAGGTCAAGATTGGCAGCCGCACGTTCCGTGTCAGCACCAGCCCCGTAGTCGACGATGGCGGTCTGTGGCTCGGTACCGTGGCCGAATGGATCGATCGCACGCAGGAAGTGGCGGTGGAAGAGGAGATCGCGAACATCGTCGTCGCCGCTTCGGCAGGCGACCTTTCCATGCGCATTCGCAAGGAAGGCAAGGATGGGTTCTTCGCCACGCTGGCCGATGGCATGAACGGCATCCTGACAAACATGTCGGCCGTGGTTGCCGAAGTGAACTCGGTCATCGAAGCCGGCAAGAACCAGGACCTGACGGCCCGCATCGACATCGCCGGTAAATCCGGCGTGTTCGAGCAGCTGTCGGGCGGCATCAACGCGCTCATGGACTCCATGATGAGCGTGGTGCAGCAGATCAAGTCGGCGGCGCAGTCAGTGGCTTCGGGCTCCGACGAAATCGCCAAAGGCAACGCGGATCTCAGCGGACGCACCGAGCAGCAGGCTTCGTCGCTGGAAGAAACGGCTTCCAGCATGGAAGAGATGACCAGCACGGTGAAACACAACGCGGACAACGCGTCGCAGGCCAATCAGCTGGCGCGTGCCGCGCGCCAGGAAGCCGAGCAGGGCGGCGCGGTGGTATCGAATGCGGTCGCCGCGATGCAGGGCATCAACGCATCGAGCAAAAAGATTGCCGACATCCTGGGCGTGATCGACGAGATCGCGTTCCAGACCAACCTGCTGGCGCTGAACGCCGCGGTGGAAGCCGCGCGAGCGGGCGAGCAGGGCCGCGGATTCGCCGTGGTCGCGAGCGAGGTCCGCAATCTCGCCGGACGCAGCGCCGAGGCAGCGAAAGAAATCAAGGCGCTGATCCAGGAGAGCGTCGCGCGTGTCGATGAAGGCACCAAGCTGGTCGATCAGTCGGGCGCCACGCTCGGCGGCATCGTCAACTCGATCAAGAAGGTGTCGGACATCGTTGCGGAAATCAGCGCGGCGAGCCAGGAGCAATCCAGCGGCATCGAACAGGTGAACAAGGCCATCATGCAGATGGACGGCCTGACACAGCAGAACGCGGCACTCGTCGAAGAAGCCGCCGCTGCAGCCGAGTCGCTGCAGGATCAGGCACGCGGACTCCTCGACAGCATGTCTCACTTCAAGGTCGCGGGCGGCTCGCCGGCGGCGAACGAAACCCAGCGGCGTGCAGGTACGCCGCGCGCGGTGGCCAGATCGAAGGCGCCGCGCGAGGCCCAGCCGAAGGCGGCTGCAGTGCCTATGCGCAAGGCTGCGGGCGCGGAAGGCGAGTGGAGCGAGTTCTGATCGGAACTCGTGCCACTATTTAACCGTGAGATCGGCCGGAAGTCTTAGCGGCGGCGATGCGCGGGCCCGCGTGCCTCGATCAGGTCGGAGTACCGGCGGCGCAAACGGCGATAACTTTCGTATCGCCGCTCCAGAAACTCTCCGGCCTGTACGGCGGCGATCACTGCGCAGGCGGGTTCCTGCATGTGGCGGCAGTCCTGGAACTTGCAGTCGCGCGCGCGCCGGTCGATTTCCGGAAAGCCGAGAGTTTCCGCGTCGAGCTGCTCGATGGCGGGCGCGAAATCGCGCACACCCGGAGAATCCATCAGCGTGCCGCCGGAATCGAGTGGATACGAACGCGAGGCGGTCGTGGTGTGGCGGCCTTCCTCTTCGCGCATGAGTCCGCCGGTCTCGACCTGTTCCTTTGGAAGCAGCGCGTTCACCAGCGACGACTTGCCGACGCCAGACTGACCGACGAGCACACTGACCGCGCCCGCGAGCAGTGCGCGCAACTCGGTGAGGCCTTGCCCGTCGGTCGCGGAGCAGGTGACGTGGGCGTAGCCCGCGGCCGCGAATGCATCGATCTCCTCCCGGCCAATCTTGTTAGCCTCGAGATCGGACTTGTTGATTGCCACTGCGCCGCGGATGCCGGCGGCCGTCGCCGCGCACAGGTAGCGGTCGACGATGAAAAAATCCGGTTGCGGAAGCGGCGCCACGACGACCACGAGTTGCGTGATGTTGGCGACAATCGGTTCGCTTTCTCCGCGCAGGTTGGAGCGCGCCAGCACGCTCGTGCGCGGCAGCACTTCGACCGCCAGCACCTCGTCGTGCGCGCGGTCGAATTCGCAGCGGACGCGATCCCCACAAACGATGCTCAAGCGGCGCCCCGCCGGCCGGGCGCGCAGCTCCTGCGTCCCGCTGCGCACCAGCAGGTGACGGCCGAACGCCGCGATGACCTCGGCATCGAATTTGTCGGCGGTGGCGGGATCGGTCATTCGTGTAGTATCGCGTCATTCATTATGCCGAGCAGCGACTATCTCATCTGGATAGATCTCGAGATGACGGGCCTCAAGCCCGACACCGACGTCATCATCGAGATGGCTACCATCGTCACCGACATCGATCTCAATGTCGTCGCCGAAGGACCGGTCATCGCCATCCACCAGCCTCCCGAAGTGCTGGATGCCATGGATGAATGGAACAAGCGTACACATGGCGCCTCGGGCCTCATCGACCGCGTGCGCTCCAGCAGCTACACCATGGCCAGCGCGGAAAAACGCACGCTCGAATCCCTGACGTTGCTGGTGGAGCCGGGCTCGTCGCCCATGTGTGGCAACAGCATCTGTCAGGATCGCCGCTTCCTCGCGCGCCACATGCCGACGCTCGAGAAATTCTTTCACTACCGTAACCTGGACGTGAGCACGCTCAAGGAATTGGCGCGCCGCTGGGCGCCCGCGATCATCCCGGGCTTCTCCAAGCAGGGTGAGCACAAGGCGCTCGCCGACATCCAGGAATCCATTCGCGAGCTTGCGTATTACCGCGAGAATTTCCTCGCGCCGGAATACCAGAAGTTGTGAGCGTGAAGGTTCCGGATTTCTCCGATGTCGTGGCGGCGGCCGCGCGCATTGGGCCACACGTGGTGCGCACACCCGTCATGCGTTCCGCGGCGTTCGACGCACGCGTCGGCGCCCAGGTTTTCTTCAAGTGCGAAAACCTGCAGACCGGCGGTGCGTTCAAGTATCGCGGCGCCATGAATGTGGTGCTGCAACTCGATCCTGCGCGCACACCGCTCGTGGTCACTCATTCTTCCGGCAATCACGGCAACGCACTCGCGATGGCGGCGCGCGCTCGTGGCATGCGCGCGATTGTTGTAGTGCCTCGAGATTCCGCGAGATCAAAAATTGCCAACATCGAGGCGGCCGGTGCGCGTGTGGAACTGTGTGAGCCCGGATTGCCGGCGCGCGAGAAACGGCTGGCCGAGATCCTTGCGACAGAACCCGGCGAGCTCGTGCATCCGTTCGACGACGAGCGAATCATTGCGGGGCAGGGCACCGCAGCACTCGAGTTGCTGGCGGAAGTTCCATCGCTCGATGCCATCGGCACGCCCGTAGGTGGCGGAGGACTGATCGGCGGCACTGCTCTCGCCGCCAAGGGTACGGTCCCGCACATTCGCGTCATTGGCGCGGAGCCGGAACAGGCTGACGATGCCTTTCAGTCATTTCGAAGCGGCGAACGTCGCGCGGTAGTGGCGCCCAAAACCATTGCCGACGGGCTGCGCGGGTCGATCGGCGTGCGCAACTTCGAGCTCCTGCGGCGGCTCGTGGACGAGGTGGTCACGGTCAGCGAGGTTCAGATCGTCGAGGCGATGCGCATCGTGCTCGCCGATTTCAAATTGCTCATCGAACCCTCATCGGCGGTTGCCGTGGCGGCGGTACTTGCCGGGAAACTCGGGCGGCCCGGCGAGCGAGTCGGGCTGGTGATTTCCGGTGGGAACATCGACCTCGACCTGTGCCCGTTCCTGCGGGGCGAGCGCCTATAAGAAGAGTCGGGAATGTAAAGAATAGTTGACATCTGCGTATCGAGATGTAAGGTATACCGGACATTCACCACGCCGGGATACCCGCCATGACCACTCTTCACCGCCGCAGCGTCTTGCTGCTCTGCCTCGCCGCATTAGGCGCGGCTGGCATGTTTCTGGGTCCCGATGGCTGGTTCGGCATCGATATCGGGCCCGTCGGCTCTGTGGTCCTGTACGCCGCGTTGTGGCTG
>DASQJS010000411.1:0-5336 GCA_035630995.1 Steroidobacteraceae bacterium
TGAAGGCGCCGATCCGTTCGATAACCCAGAACATCGCGATGGCGCCGATGGCGTAGGGCGCCGCATACGGTGCCCATGTCGGCCTGGAAATTGCCGTGCGCCGCAACAGGGCTCCGGCCACGAGTGCGACGGTGACGAACATCAGTTGACCGATCTCGACACCCACATTGAAGGTGAAGAGAGCCATCGGAATCGCCTTCTGTGGCAGCCCCACTTCGGCGAGTGCGCCCGCGAAGCCCAGCCCGTGCAGCAGTCCGAAGCTGAATGCGACAACCCACGGCGCGCGGGCAGTGAGGCCGGGGCTTCCGCGCAAGCCACGCACGATTTCGGCGGCCACGAACACGATGCTGAGCGCAATCATTGCCTCGACGGGCGGGCCTGGCACGTGAACCCAGCCCAGGGTGGCGGCGACCAGCGTGATGCTGTGCGCCAGCGTGAAGGCGGTAATCGTCACGAGAATGCGTTTGCCGCCGCTCACGATCAAAAGCAACGCCAGCACGAACAACAGATGATCGACGCCGCCGAGGATGTGTTCGACGCCGAGCACGAGATAGGACCATGCGATTGCTGCCGTGCTGGTGACGGCGGCGACGGTGAATCGCGGCCGCTGTGGCAGGAGCTGCTCCACCTGGCTGGTGCCATCGGCGTGTTCGATGCGCACGATGACGTCCGTGACGCCGCTGGCGATGCCGTCGATGGTCAACGTCTGTCCGGCGAAACCGCCGACGCGGACCACCTTCCAGCGTTCGGTATAGGCGTCGGGGGTGAACAGGGCCTGGGGCGCAGATGCCTGCTCGGTACCCGGAGGGAACACGACCTTCACGCCGAGGCGCGTATCGCCGCGCACCGGCACCTTCCACGTTACGTCATAGCGGTCCGTGCCGGTTTCGCGCAACTCTAGGTAAGCGGGGCGAAAAACATCCGCCTGCGCAACTCCCGCGCAACAGAGCACGATCAATACAATCAGGGGACGCACCAGCATGTGATTCAGCCCGCCGGGTCCGCCGGCGTTCCGGCCGATTCGACGAGCACACGGTAGTTGGCGCGCAGGCGGTCGTACATTGCCTCGTTGGCCTCCTTCGCGCGTACGCGTAGCAGATCCCGCTCCACTTCCGCGCGCACCTGCTCGAGTTGTGGGCGGGTGCCGCCCGAGCGCTCGCTGAGCAACACGAGGTGAAGGCCGAAGCCGGATTTCACCGGTCCTTGCCAGCTGCCCACGGGAAGATCCTTCAGCGCGGCTGCGAACGCGTCGCCGAATTCCCGCTCGACGTCGAATTGCGCTGTGGCCTCGAGCGCAGCCGGGAGCATCGTCGCGTCGCCGATTACCACCTTGCCACTCGCAAGGCTGCGCTGCGCCGCGGCAATGTCGCGATCCAGCGAGGCGCCGTGCCGCTGCGGGTCGAAGTACACCTGCTGCAGCGAATAGACAGGCTCGATGGTGTAGCTCGCAGGATGCGCATCGAGCCAGGCCTGCAGCTCGGCCGTGGTCGGCGCTGCCGGGGTTGCTCCATCGATGATGAACTCGACTTTCTGACCCACCCTGCGCCTTACTACCGGATCGTCACGATCGAGTCCGAGCGCCAGCCCCTCGCGGTAGAAGATTTCCTCGCGCACCCAGTTGTCCACGAGGTGTTGCAGTTCCTGCGGCGTCGCCGGGCGCCGCCAGACGCGCTCGAACTGCGCTTCGAAGCTCCGCACCTGATCGCGCGAGACGAATATCTCCGTGGGTGCTGATGCACCGCCGCGGTTCAGCCAGCCATACACGCCGAACAAGACCGTTCCCAGCAAAAAAAAATGCAGGAGCGGCTCGCGCAGCAAACGTCGAATCACGGCCCCTTTCACGGGGAATACCAGATCGGCGAAGTGAACGCGCGCTCCTGCGTGGTCATCGGCACCTTGGGATCCGTGATCTTCACCTGGAAATAGGCCGCGTCATAGGCGGTCCAGCGTGGCGTCGGAATTTCCAGCACGCGCGCGTAGTAGAACGCCCTGAGGGCCGGATTGAATTCAGGATCCTTCCAGACGGTGATCAGCTCTGGATCACCAATCGTGTTCGTCCAGCTGGCCGTCGCGAGATCCACCGTATTGCCCACGGCGGGTAGTTTGCCGTTGGCCTGCAGCTTGCGCGTTTCCGCGTCGCCCCAGGCGACGTTGAAGATCTTCTCCTGCAGTTTACCGCTCTTGTCCAGCCATCCCTTGATCACCTGGATGCGATCGAGGTTACCGCTGAATGGATCCTTCACGGCGGCGATCAGGAAGGTCGGGGCCTTGTCCGCGGGCGCCTTCGGGAGGTCGCTGCCCATCGGCACGCCCTTGTTGTAGCCGGCGATTGCCGGGCTTCGCAATGCCGCGTCGCGCTTCGTAAATTCGTAGCCGCCGAAGAAGCGCACGATCATGCGCGGCCCGCTGGTCGCGTACGTTTCGCGGCGCTTCATCGCGTCCCAGATGGCGGCGCGCGTGTTTTCCGTCGCCCACACCCCGGTGTAACCGGCGGCGGTCATCTCCCAGCCCTTGACGACGCGATCGCCGAACTTGATCGCATCCTCTTCCCAGCGATCCCTGCGCGGCTCGGCGCCGACGAACTTGCCGTAGAAATTGTCTTCTTCCGCGGCCGTGAGTCCGTTGTGTGTGTCCGTGCCTCCGGCCATGCCGTACTTGAAGGGATTCGCGCCGAGATCCTGCTCGACCTTGAGTCCAGCCTTGAGGGCCTGCCGCAGGTACTCTTGTTCGATCATGCCGGGCTTCTTGGGCACGAGCGCGAGATTGCCGCGGTCCCAGATTTCATAGCCCACCGCGAATTCGTCGGTCGGCGACAGCGAGGGATGTGATTCGCTCTGGCCTTTCATCTGGATGGCCTCGAACAGCGGCTCATATTTCTGGCGCTGCTGGGCCCAATCCTTCGTCATGGGGCCACCCATGAACATCTGCAGCTCGAACATGCGGCCATTGGAGAGATTGCCGTTGTGAGGAATGGCCAACAGCTGGCCACCGGTCTTCTTCTCCCAATCCGCCATCCATTTCCACAGGTCTTCGGCGTTTTCGCTCTGGAACGTGGTCATGGGCAGGACCTGCCGCGCGCGATCCTTGTTGTCGCGATAGATCACGTTGCGGTGGAGATTGTTTCCGCCGCCGGCGTTCGAGGTCCACTCGTAGGCGATGAGCGCCGTGAAACGGCCGGGATCGTTGTATTTCTCCATGATGTCGATGTTCTTGTCCCAGTAGGTCTTCGCCCACTTCGGGTCGACCAGCGCTGGTGGCATCTTCTTGTTGGCTTGTGCGGCTACCACCTCCATGGTTGCCTTGGTGCCTTCCTCCGGTCCCTGCGCCATCATGTCGTGCCAGCGCTTGAGCGTCGGGTCCTTCATCATCTCCGGGTTGCCTTCGCGGATCGCGGCAATTGTGCCCATGGCGTCGGAATGATCTGTGACCGCGACCCAGTCGAGCGGTCGCGAAAGCCTGACGGGCTGACCGGATGACGAGGTGACTTGCTCTCCACGAGCGAAGCGCACGGCGTCCTCCGGCGTTAGCGTCGCACCGCCCAGGCCAGCGTCGACGGACCAGCCGGTATGCAGGTGCTGGTCGCCGAACAGCGGACGTGACGGGTAGTGCTTGCCGGCATACGGCGAGTATCCCGGTTCCTTGTAGAACTTCTTGGGGTCCGCTGGCTGAACATCAGCGATGTCGGTGATGATCTCGCTGGCCTGCTGGGCGTGCGCCACAGGGGCCAAGCATAGAAACGACGCCAGGCTTACGCCGACGGATGCGGCCATTGCTTTCATTTGTTGGTCCCTGTTTGAGTGATCAATGTGCGGGCGCACCTGTTAGACAATATCGAAGGGCAGGCGACCGCCCGAAATGGGACCTTGGTCCAAGGAGCGGAATGCAGCGCGACATGGCTGACTTGGCGCATGAAAAGCGCCGCGCGTCTTGCGGGAGTTGTGTGCTGCGCGTGCTGCGCCAGGGCCGCATTGGGCCAGGAGCTCGAACCGCGCGCGTACTCGCCGGCCCCGACCGGCGTGAACTTCATGCTGTTCGCGGGTGTGCGCTCGACGGGCGAAGTCCTGACCGACCCATCGTTACCGGTGGAAAACGTCGAAGCCACTATCGACGCTGGCGCCCTGGCGTACGGGCGCACGTTCGCGGTGGCGGGCCATTCGGCGAGCCTGGCGCTCGCGGTCCCTTACGTGTGGGCCGACCTCACCGGTGACGTGGGAGAAGAACGTCAGTCCGTGTCGCGAGTGGGCGTCGCCGATACCAAGCTGCGGCTCGCCGTGAACCTGCTCGGGGGCGCGGCCATGACCCCGAAGGAATTCGCGAAACGCACGCCGCAGACCACGCTCGGCGCCAGTCTCAGCATCGTCTCGCCCACCGGCGAATACTTTCCTGACAAGCTCATCAACATCGGCACGAATCGCTGGGCGTTCAAGCCCGAGGTGGGCCTGTCGATTCCGCACAACCGCTGGATGTTCGACGCGTACGCGGGAGTCTGGCTGTTCACCGACAATTCCGATTTCTACGGTGGAGTCCGCCGCGAGCAGGATCCGATGCCCACCTTGCAGGCGCACGTGAGCTACACGTTTCGCCCGGGACTGTGGATCGCCTTCGACAGCACCTATTACTTCGACGGCGAGACCACAGTCAACGGCGTGCCGAAGAATGATCGCAAGGACAACTCGCGCGCGGGACTGACATTGTCGCTGCCCATGGCCAGATGGCACGCGCTGAAGTTCAGCTGGAGCGAGGGCGCGAGCACGCGCACGGGCAACGACTTCTCGACCTTCGGCATTGCGTATCAATACACCTGGTTCGACAAGCCCAAGCCCTGACTACTTCTCCTTGCCGTTGAGCCGGTCGAGACTCTCGCGCAGCTTCCTGGCCCACACCTGCAAGATCTGCCGTGCGGCCTGGGTGTTCGTCGCCCGGTTGGTCCACTGGAACGTACCGCCGGGACTGTCGTCGGAACGTCCGTCGACGACACGGGCCAGCAATTGCCCTGTCGGCCCGTCGCGCGCTTCGAGCACCAGCGTCATGGACCCCGAGCTCGCCGTATAGGTGCGCGTGATGCCGGGATCGGAGTTGTCCGGCGCATTGATGTAGAGATCGATGATGGCCGTGAGCACGTGCAGCGTGTCTTCCGCCGGCGTATCCACGAGCGTGTAGCCGTGCTTCGTGAGTTCCTCGGTGAAGACTTCCTGCATCAGTTCGGCCAGGCCTTCCCTGATCCGCTGCATGTCTTCGGCAGTCGGGCGGCGACTGAAGGGAAGACTGCTGCCGCTGACTGAATTCTTTTCCCAATTCTTGGAAAACTCGATCTTCACCGGGTCGAGCTGCACACT
>DASQJS010000412.1:0-7042 GCA_035630995.1 Steroidobacteraceae bacterium
CGCAGTTCCTGAGTCGCACATCCATCGCTCGGCCCTGCATGTGCAACGATTTCTTCGCGACACCGCTGCCCGGCTTCGAGGACATCTTGTCGTTGCTCTCGGCTGAGCGATAGCCGGAGATGATTTCATAATGCGGGTGGCACTTCGCGGCAACGGCCAACTCGAACAGCTGGTCGTACAGGCGCGGATCCATGTCGTGCGCTTCGCCGTTGCGATGATCACGCAGCAGTTTCTTAAAGGTCTCGAGCGCGACCGGGTCGTACTCCGCGCCGCGCTTGAACACCACGTGCGCGCGTTCATTGGTGTGGGTATTGAATAGCTCGAGACTCCGCTCTTCGAGCGGGGTCTTCTCCGCCGCGACGACGGATCCATCCTGCGCGCCCGCCAGACGCGACAGCGTGAACCCGGCGGCACCGCCACCAAGCACTTTCAACCAATGCCTTCGTGTCCAGATCACATTCATTTCCCAGCCTCAACCAGCGGCGTAGCCACGAAATCCTTGCTTGGAACGCCAGCCATCGGCATTGGTTCCAAATCGCACAACTCAATGGCAATACCCTTGCTGTTTTCCCTGTAGCCACGCATGACCACAGTCTGCGGGCGGCGGAGCGCCCCTACAAGAATGAGAACGGGAGCGAAGTCACAGTGCCCGTATTCGGGCTCAGTTGCTGGCGCGATCCACGAACAAGGTTGCCGTGTAGTCCTCCAACGGACCCCGCGGCGCCCACGGAATGTCGGGCTGCAACCTGCGCAACTCGATGAGGTAGCCCTGGAAGGTGGACCGCACCTGATAGCCGGCATAGGTGTTCAGCTCCATCACTTCCGTCGTGCCGCCCAACGTGGCGGTCACGAGAATCCGGGCATTGCCAGCCCACACGCAATTCGCATTGAGGGGGCAGCGCGACTCTTCCGCGAGCGTCGTGAATTCCAGGGCCAATGAACCGACGTGAATGGTCTCGCCGAAGCCGATCAGATATTCCTGGCCCAGCACCGAGGCCGGAAGCGGCCCCTGCCCTTCGTCGCTGCCACCGCCACCGCCGCAGGATCCCAGGATCAACGCCGGCAGCAGGACCAACATACGGATGAATGTGCGCATGGGCGGCATCCTGCACCCGCCCGCGGCGCACCGACAAGTGACTAACTAACCGGATCTTGTACCGAAATTGTCAGCGGTGGATGCCACCGACACAGAAAAGCACAGATCAGAACGGCAGCGGCACCACCGAACCCGTGTCACCGGGTTTGCTGTTCACCGAGACCACGGTGGCCTTCGGGAAGAAGTTGAATTCCGACGCGCTGGCCCAGGTGTAGGCCCCCATCGCACGCCCCACTATCAGGTCTCCGGCTTTCAACGCCGGCAGCATCATGTTTTCAGCAATCACATCGATGCTGTCGCATGTGGGACCCGCCAGTACCGACGGGAATTTCTCGTCGCTCTGTTTCAACGACTCCACCGGGTACTTCGCGTGATCGAACAACTGGCCGCTGTACGAACCGTACAAACCGTCGTCCAGGTAGTACCACCAGTGGCCCTCGCGCTTGGCGCGCCCCATCACTGAAGACACGCCGATGGCCGCGGGCCCGGAAATGTAGCGGCCGGGTTCGGCAATGATTCGCAGCTTCTTTGGAAGCTTCGCGAGCGCGGCGCGAATCGGCGCGCAGAAGCGGCCGATGTCCGCCACCTTCTGTGCGTACTCGATGGGAAAGCCGCCACCGATATCGAGCGTGTCGAGCACACCCAGCTTTTCACGCCTGGCCGCGGCGATGAGTTTGCCGCAGGCCTCGATGGCCTCGACGTGTTTGCCGGCATCACTTGCCTGCGAGCCGACGTGGAACGACAACCCGCGCACCGGGATCGCGAGCTTGCGCGCCAGCCGTGCGAGCTCGAGCAGGTCTTCCGGGTCGCAACCGAACTTCCTCGACAGGTCGCACACGGCGCCGGGCGAGCGGAACGACACACGCAGCAGCAGCTCGCACTCATCCCGATAGGGTTCGAACTTGCGCACCTCGTCGGGGTTGTCGGCGACGAAGATTTTCACGCCGAGATGCAGCGCGTTGCGGATGTCGATATCACGCTTGATGGGATGCGTGTGGATGCAGCGGGCCGGGTCGACGCCGAGCTGGGTCACCAGCTGCGTCTCGCCCGTGGTAGCCAGGTCTAACCAGCCACCGAGCTCGACGATGGTCTGCACCACGGCGGGGTGTGGCAGAGGCTTCAGCGCATAGTGCAGGTCGACACCGGGCAATGCCTTGTGCAGCTTGCGGTACTGCTCGCGCACCCGCTGGCAGTCGATGATGAGCAGCGGCGAACCGAATTCGGCCACCAGACGCTTGATCTCTGGCGCGGTGAACGGGTCGATGAAGGAACGTGTCGCGCGGGAATTGCGCGTCTTGGTTAACACCGCTGTCTCCTGCCGGAACGGCCGGCGGAAAAGCGGCGCATTGTAGGCGGGCGTGGTGTCGGTGTCATGGGGCGTGAACCCAAGCCCCTGAATAGGGCGTTTTGCTAAAGTGCCGCGCACATGAAAAGCACGGCTCCTGACATCACCCCTGCCGGAGAACTCCAGACCCTGATGGCTTCCCGCGTGGCGCTGGTGGTCATCGAAAGCCGGGAAGAAGCCCGCGTCATCGAGCTGGTGCGCGAAGCCGCCCTGAAGGCCCAGCGTGGCAAGAACTGGGGTGTCTTTCAGTGGACCGTGACCGAGGGACTCCTGCGCGTCGACATCGACCTGGGCGGAGCGCAAAAGACACTGGCGCAACCGGATCAGCTGCTGAAGCACATCCGCGCCACCACGATGGCCGGCATCTATGTGCTGCTCGACTTCCATCCTTATCTCGACAGCAACCCGACGTTCGTGCGCATGCTCAAGGACATCGCGCAGGACTACAAGAAATGTGCGCGCACGCTGGTGCTGATCAGCCACGAAGTGAAACTGCCACAGGAGCTCGATCATCTTGCGGCGCGCTTCTCGCTGCGCATGCCGGACAAGACGGAACGTCAGGCCATCGTCATGAAAATGGCGCGCGAATGGGCGCAGGGCGCGGGTGGCATGCCGCGGGTCGACATGAAAGTGGTGGAGAAACTCGTCGACAACCTGGCGGGGCTGCCGCTGCATGATGTCGAGCGGCTGACGCGCCAGGCCATATTCAACGATGGGGCGCTCACCGAAGACGACCTGCGGCCGCTGATGGCGGCGAAGTACCAGCTGCTGAATCGCGGCGGCACGCTGTCCTTTGAAGTCGACACGGCGCGCTTCGCCGAGGTCGGCGGCATGAAGAATCTCCGGCGCTGGATCCTGCAGCGCAAGGCCGCGTTCGACGGCAGCGCGCCCGAGCTCGATGCACCCAAGGGCGTGTTGTTGTTAGGTGTACAGGGCTGCGGCAAGAGCCTGGCGGCGCGCGCCGCGGCCGGCGTGCTCGGCGTGCCGCTGGTGCGGCTGGATTTCGGCGCGTTGTATTCGAAATGGCACGGCGAATCCGAGAAGAATCTGCGGGAGTCGCTGTCATCCGCCGAAGCGCTCTCCCCCTGCGTGTTGTGGCTCGACGAGATCGAGAAGGCGCTGTCCACGGGTGACGGAGACAGCGGGACGTCGCGCCGGGTCCTTGGCGCCTTCCTCACCTGGCTCGCCGAGCAGCGCGCGCGCGTGTTCATCGTCGCCACGGCCAACGACATCACCGCATTGCCGCCCGAACTCGTGCGCAAGGGCCGCTTCGATGAGATCTTCTTCGTGGACCTGCCCACGGCTGCGGCGCGTCTCGAGATCTTCGCCATTCATTGCAAGAAGCGCGCGGTGGCGTTGACCGAGCCCGAGATGAAGGCGCTCGCCGCGCGCAGCGAAGGATTCTCGGGGGCGGAAATCGAGCAGGCCGTGGTGTCCGCGCTGTACACCGCGCATGCGAACAAGCAGGTCGTCGAGGCCAAGCTGATCGCCGCCGAGCTCGATGCCACCAAGCCCCTGTCCGTGGTGATGGGCGAGAAGATCGCCGAACTGCGCGCCTGGGCCGCGGAGCGCACCGTCCCGGCCGATTAATGGTGCCAGGCACCGTTTGCCAGGAAACGGTGCCTGGCACCAATACTTACTTGGGCGGCGGGATCAATGATCCGTTGCCGTCCAGCTTCGACAGCACGTTCGCGTCCCCCAGGAACTTGGGCAGGTCGAGCCCCGCCATCGCCGCCACGTCATGCAGCGGCGGCAGACTCTTCACCATGCCGGCCAGGAAGTTGGACGTGGTCGTGCCGCCATTGCCATTAGCGCCGGCACCGGCGTCCCACACCGTGACCTTGTCGATCTTGATGGCCTTGATGGCCTCGACCTGCATGGCGACGAGATGCTCGAGCTTCTCGGTGAGCAGCAACGTGGCCGCCGCCCGCGCATCGTTGTTGGCGCTGGCAACCAGCGCCTGGTAACCCTGCGCCTTTGCCTCCAGCACCTGGCGAATGCCCTTGGCTTCGGCTTCGTACTTGAGCAGCGTGGCGTCGGCCACACCCTGTGCCTCGCGTCGGGTTTTCTCGGCCTCGGCTTCCGCGGCGATCGTGATCTTGGTCTTCTCGACCTGCTGACGCACGACCTCCTGCGCGGTGAGCCTCTGCAGTTCCGCCTTGGCCTGCGCGCGCTGGATTTCAGCCTCGGCATCGAACTGCGCCACCTGGCCGCGCTGTGACGCCAAGGCGGACTGCACGAACAACTCCGCATTCGAGGCCGCTATCAACGCCTTCGCACGGTTCTCGCCGGAGATGGCCTCGGCTTCCTGCGCTTCTATGTAGATGCGCTTCTCCGCTTCGGCTTTCTTCTGGCCCTGGATCGAGGTGGCCTCGTTCTGCGCCACCTTGATCTGCAGGTCGCGATTCGCTTCTGCTTCACCAATCGTGGCCAGCGCTTCCTGCTGCTGCACGTAGATACGCTTGTCGGCCTCGGCCTGCTTCTTGCCTTTCTCCGACTCGGCGAGATGCTGTGCGACCTTGATGGTGCGCTCGCGAACCTGCTCCGCTTCGCCAACCGAACCCTTGCGATCCTGGTCCGAAACGTCGACCTTGGCCTGGTTGATGGCTTCGGACGCCGCCTTCTTGCCGATGCTCTCGATGTAGCCCGACTCGTCCGTGATGTCGGTGATGTTCACGTTGATGAGGTACAGGCCGATCTTGTTGAGCTCGGGCGCCACGTTGCGGCGGATCGCGTCGAGGAACTTCTCGCGATCCTGGTTGATCTGCTCGATCGTCAACGAAGCCACCGTGAGTCGCAGCTGACCGAAGATGATCTCGCGCGCCATGCTCTCGACGTCGTCCTGCGCGAGATTGAGCAGGCGTTCCGCCGCGTTGTTCATGATGGCTTCTTCGGTGCTCACGCCTACGGTGAACGTGCTCGGCACGTTGACGCGGATGTTCTGCAGCGACAACGCCTTGGTGAGCGGAATCGGAATGGTGAGCGGCGTCAGGCTCATGTACGTGTAATCCTGGAACAGCGGAACGATGAACTTGCCGCCGCCGTGGACACACATCGCGGACTGCCCTTTCCCCACCTTGCCGAACACGACCAGGATCTTGTCCGATGGGCATCGCTTGTATCGCGTTGCCAGGAACGCGATCAGGAAAAACACCAGGACTACCAAGACCACTATGGGCAGGAATGCCATCGTGAGATCCATGCGAGACCCTCCGCGCGCGAGCTGCGCGCAAAATTACCAATTGACCCGATCAGCGTTCGACGGGCGAGACGACCAGCGTGTTGGCCGTGACGCTTTGCACTCGAATGGCAGTGCCGGTGGGCAGCGTCGATCCATCGGCAGACACCGCCTCGAACTCGCGCAGGCGATTGGCGAAGTTGATCTGTACGCGGCCACCGTCCTTGCCCACGGTGAGATACACCGAGCCTTCACTGCCGACAGCGGCGAAGAGACTGACGGTGCCACTCGACTGCAGACGCATCATCGAGCGGAAGATCTTCTGGATGAGCCAGACCGAGAACACGCCGGCACCCACCGCACCGAGTAGCGCGAGGAACAACCCGAGCGCGGCGTTGTGATACAGCACGAAGCCGACCACGCCGAACATCGTGAAGAACGAGGAAATGCCCTGGATGGTGAGCGCCTGGAATCCGGCGTCGGTATCCATGTGCGCGGCGTCGAGGCCACCGTGATGGTCCAGTCCGGCGACCGTGAGAATGAGTCTGAAGACCACCACGATTCCGCCGACGATGCCGGCGAGCAGGAACAACTGTTCGACGCTGTTGTATGAAGCAAACCACTCAGTCATGGCCGCAACTCCCGCCGGATGTTTTGTTTAGTTGTACCGGCAGTGGGGACTATAGCGGGGATTTCAATAATCTGAATCCATAAAACGAAAGCTGCTGACCGTGATTCCGCCCAGGAATTCCTTCTCGTGATATGCCAGTTCCGTCATGTCGTCGCCGGCGGCGCCCACGGCGACCATCAGTGGCAGCAGGTGTTCCTCGCGTGGATGCGCAGCGCGCGCTGAGGGCGCCGTTTCCCAGGCGGTCAGTAGTTTGCCGCGGTCGGCCGGACTGCCGCCCAGCAGCGCGCCAATCAGCCAGGCGTCGAATTGACGCGACGGGCCGTAAGCCGCCGGGCTGAAGAACTGGCGCAGGTTGTGGTAGCTCAATCCACTGCCGACGATCAACACGCCTTCATCGCGCAACGGCGCGAGCGCGCGGCCCATGGCGAGATGCGTCGCCGGATCCAGCCCCCGCTTGAGCGACAACTGCACCACCGGCACATCGGCGTCCGGGTAGATGACTTTCAGCGGAGTGAACGCGCCATGGTCGAACCCGCGTTCCGCGTCGAGCCGCGCGGGGAGGCCCGCCGCGTCGAGCATCGACTTCACGCGCGCCGCCAACACCGGGTCTCCCGGCGCGTCGTAATGAATGTGATAGGTGTAGTCGGGAAAACCGCCGTAGTCGTAAATCATCGGTGGCTTGGGATTCGACGTCAGCGTGAACTCGGACTCTTCCCAATGCGCCGAGATCATGAGCACTGCGGTTGGCTTTCCGCCGATCTGCCTCGGCATGTCGGCCAGAGCCGCTTCGAG
>DASQJS010000413.1:0-2143 GCA_035630995.1 Steroidobacteraceae bacterium
GAACGAGGGTCCGCGGCGGTCTTCACCGTTCCAGTACGCTCCCTCGCTGGGTCCTTCCACGATGGCATTACGACGAAAGTCGGTACCGTTGCGCACGTCGAGGACGAAGGCGTTGTCGAGCTTGTTGTAGCCCGCATCGAAGCGCGGGGCGCGGAACCGCAGCTCGAAGTGCTGCCATTCGCCGTTGCCCACGAGTTCGAAGGCGTACCGGCCCTGGACGTATAGCGTGCCGCGCGCACCGGCGGGTGCACGGAAATCGAAGGCCGTGACGCTATCGGCGAGCGTCAGGCGCGAAACCAGGGGTGTTTTGCCGGCTTCGGATTGCGTCGTCAACGCGCCGTCGGCAAAGGTCCACGCGGGGTTGTCCCGAAAGGCGGAGCTTGGCTGCGCCCCGGCCGGGAAACTTGCGAGCGCACATATGGTCAGTACCGCCAGGACATGGCGGCGCAGAAATCTCGGCATGGAACCCCCTTGTGTGCGGCTACACTAACGCAATCCCCACGAACGAGAAACGGCCTTGATCTGGATGCTTTTTGCCGCCAACGGCGGCGTTGCCCTGCCCGCGCCCCAACCCGAAATCATTGTCACCGGCTCGCGCGTTGCCACGCTGCCGGATGACATCGCAGCCAACGTCACCGTGCTCAAGCGCGAAGAATTCGATGTGGAAAAACCCGCCAAGCTGGCGGATGTGCTCCAGCGCGTGGCCGGAGTGCACGTGGACCAGGTGGGCGGCCGCGGCGGTACGGGCTCGGTATATGTTCGCGGTGCGGACCCTAACTACACGCTGGTGCTGGTGGATGGCGTGCGCGTCAACGACCCCACCAATGCGCGTGGCGGCTCGTTCGACCTGTCGGCGCTCGACATGGCGGACGTGGAGCGCGTGGAGATTGCGCGCGGCCCATATTCGGCCGTGTATGGCGGCGATGCGCTGGCGGGCGTCATCAACATCGTCACGCGGCGTGAACCACCGGCCAAGGGTTATGCGTCCATCGATGCCATGGGCGGCGCGTACGACACGCGCGAGATCTCGCTGCAAACTGGCGGGCCGGGAGCGGCCGGCAACTGGAACATGGGTTTCAGCGACACGCGCGAAGGCGAGCTGGTGCGTGGCAATCAATTTGCCTCGCAGCGGTTTTCGGGAAACTTCGACACCGAGTTCGGTGCGTCCACCACGCTGAGCGTGTCGGGGCGATATTCGGAAACCGAGAGAGAAGGTTTTCCCGATGACAGCGGCGGCTACGAATTCGCGGAAATTCGCGACGTGGAAAAGCGCGAGGCGGAGGAAGGCGTGTTTGGCGTGGGCCTCACGCATCGCGCCGGCGCTGCCACCTTTGGCCTGACGCTGGGTTACATCGACCGCAACGACCACATCGACTCGCCGGGCATCGCGCCCGGCATTCGCGATCCGTTCGGCGTTCCGCCGAGCATCGTGGATACGAACCTCGAGCGCCTCACGGCCACGTTCACGGGAACGCAGAAGTTTTCGGAGCTGGTCACCCTCGCCTATGGCGCGGAGTGGCAGCGTGAGGAAGGCACGAGCGACGGCTCGCTGGATTTCGGCGGCGGCTTCATCCTTCCCACCTCGTTCGAGCTCACGCGCACGTCGTGGGCGCCGTTTGCCGAGGTGCGCCTGGATTCGAGTTTCGGTCTGTCGACGCAGGCTGGAGTGCGCGTGGACAACCCGGATGGGTATTCCTCCGTGACGAGCCCGCGCGTGCGCGTGGCTTACGAATTCGCGGACAGCGGGTTCACGGTGGCCGGCGCCTGGGGCAAGGCCTTCAAACTACCCAGCCTCTATGCGCTGGGCCATCCGCTCGTGGGCAACCCGGACCTCGTGCCCGAGCGCGGTGAGTCCTATGAACTCGAGTTGTCGCAGCAGTCGGAAGACGGCGCGGCGCGCTGGAGCGCCACCTATTTCGAAGGCGAGTTCCTCAACGCCATCGACTTCGATTCCGGCCCGCCGCCGATGCTGGTGAATCGCAATCGCGTGGATTCGGAGGGTGTCGAACTCGCCGGGCGTCTGGGCGTCGGCGAGCAGTGGATGCTCGACGCCAGCGTCACGAATGCGAAGAGCGAGATTGCTTCCACCGGTGGGCAGCTGCGCAATCGTCCCGAGTGGCGCGCGGGCTTCGGCGCGCACTGG
>DASQJS010000414.1:0-3439 GCA_035630995.1 Steroidobacteraceae bacterium
CGAGCCGATCGGACGCGAAATGCTCCACGCCACTCTGTGGATGCAGACCGCGCCCGAATATCGCGCCAGCGTCCTGCAGGTCTACCGGCTCGCCGGGGAGAGAATCGCCGCTCCCGCGCCCGGCAGCGCCGCAATCGAGCAATCCCAGGTAGCGGCCGCGGACCTCGCACGCCTGCCCACGGCGGTCGTGCTCGATCTCGATGAAACCGTACTCGACAACACGGTGTATCAGGCGCGGCTGATGCGCGATCACACTGTGTACAACGCGAAAGGCTGGGGCGAATGGGTTGCGGCCGGCGAGGCGGAAGCGGTGCCGGGCGCGCGCGAGTTCATCGCCAAAGCCCGCGCTCTCGGCCACACGGTTTTCTACATCAGCAATCGTGACTGCACGGCGCCACCGCCAACTGCTGCCGATCCGTGCCCGGCCAAGACGGCCACCATGAGAAACCTGGTTGCACTCGGCATCGATGAAGCGCCGGATCCGGCCCGCCTGCTGCTGCGCGGCGAAAGACAGGAATGGAACAAGAGCAACAAGACCACCCGGCGCGCATTCATTGCCGCCAAATACCGCATCGTTGCGCTGGTGGGGGACGATCTCGGCGATTTCATCGATCCGCTCGTCTTTGCCGGCGACCGTGAACGGCTCGAACCACGTTTCGGCCAGGGCTGGTTCGTCTTGCCGAATCCCATCTACGGCTCCTGGACCCGGCACTTCAATACTATCGATGAGAAGTTTGCCGCCTTGCATACCTCCGATGTCGTGCTCGAGCTGCCGGGCGATGGTCGATGGAAGGGCAATGAAACAAGCGTGCGAATCGCGAGCTGGAATGTCGAATACCTGATGACGCGGGCCACTCACCTCGCGCTGCGCGACGACTGCGCACAGAACGGCGGCATGGTCGGCGGCGACGCGCGCACGCTGCCCTGCGCCATCACCCGGCGCGCACCGCGCACTCCCGAGGACTACACGAGCCTGCGCAGTTATGCCGCGCAGCTGCGCGCCGACGTGGTCGCGCTACAGGAGGTCGATGGTCCGGATGCCGCCGAACAGGTGTTTCCAGGCTACGACTTCTGCTTCAGTTCGCGCGCGCACACGCAGAAGAACGGCTTCGCGATTCGCCGCGGTTTGCCGCACCGCTGCGAACCGGAGTACGAGGCCCTGTCGTTGAACAACGCCGTGCGTCGCGGTGTCGTCGTCACGTTCTTCCCGGGTACCGACAACGAATTCCGTCTCATGTCGGTGCACCTGAAGTCGGGCTGTCCCGCTGGTCCCCTGACCGCGCCCGGGCGCAATTGCGAATTGCTCTCGCGCCAGGTGGAGCCGCTCGAAGCCTGGATCGAGGGTGAAGCCAATGCCGGCCATCGTTTCGGTTTGTTAGGCGACTTCAATCGAAGGTTTTCCATCGAGAAGGGCCCGGCGCGTGATGCCAATGGCCGCCAGCTCAACGTCTACGCCGAAATCAACGACGGGATTCCGGCGGCCTCGAAACTGACGAACATCACGGGCGCCGAGAAGTTCACGCCATGCACGACCGACAGCGAATATCGCGAGTTCATCGACACCATCCTGCTGGGCCGGGATCTCGCGAAAAGCGTCGTGAAGAAATCCTTCGTGCGCGTGGTCTTCAATGACCAGGATGCGAAGGCGCACTGGTTGTCGGATCACTGCCCGGTGGGCATCGAGCTCCGGATACGCTGACGTCGATCCACACGAGCCGATGGTCCGAACTTGGCGGCGGGCGGTCGCCCCACACCAATGACGCGGCCGGGTCGGTCTGCGACGGCCAGAACACGCCGCCCGCGCACACCGGCATGCCTTTCGAAGGCAGTAGATAGTCGACGCGCAGGTTGCCGGCCACCCGGTCGTTGAAATCGGCGGTGTCGGAGCGCGGATCGCCGCGCTGCGCGGCGTTGGCGCCCCCCTGCGCGGCGCTGGCTTCGGCACCGCCTGGGCTCTGCGGCACAAAACGCGAGTCGACGCGCGGATGCGCCAGCAGTGTGCCGATTGCGTCGTTCAGGCTGCCACCGTCCACCGGGTCGGAGTTCTGGTCGCCCATGATCAGGAACGCCTTGCCGCGAAAGCCGCCGCGCCGACCCGCGTCATCGCGGATGTAGGCCGCGCCATCCAGGTAGTCGCTCCAGAAACGGATTTCGTCGTGATTGCGCCTGCCATTGCGATCTTCCGGTCCGTCGAATGCCGGCGGTGTCGGATGACTCGCGAGCAGGTGCAGAGTCTGTTTTCCGATGCGCACTGGCACGTCCCAATGGCTCTTGGAAGATAGCGGCAGCACCGCCAGTTCCTCTGGCGAATACCAGCCCGGAGGCAACAGCGCGCCCGGCATGTCGCGCCACAGAAACCTGCGGAAGGTTCGCGCGTGCGCCTGGTCGATGGGAAATCGCGATAGCAGCGCCATGGCGTACTGGCCCGGGAATTCGCCGAAGCCCAGCGCGTCTTCGCCGCCGTGAACGGTGCCGTCGTTGCCCAGGTCGAGGCCGGAAGGCACGCCGGTATTGGACTCGGTGAAAAAGGAATGCGCGAACCGGATGGCCGGCGAGCCGTTCTGTGGCCTGCCCAGGTAGTTAGCCTGAAAGTCGCGCAGCGCCGCGCCGTCGGCGTCGTAGTCGAATTCCTGCAGCAGCAGTATGTCCGGCCGCACGCGCTGGATGATCTCCGCCACCGCGGCTGCCTGCGCATTTCCGGGCGTGGCCAGATCGCGGCGCAGGGCGCCGTCGCTACCCCGATTGAGGCTGCAATTGAAAGTGGCGATGCGGATCAGGCCGGACGGCCGGTCCGCCGCGGCGGCGGGCGCAATGCCCACCGCCGCGAAGATCAGTAACGCGAGGACGCTGCGCACGTCCGCGCGTGTGTTCAGAAGTCGAAGCGGACCGACGCCACCCACGTGCGCGGTGCGCCGATGGAGAAGAAGCCCACCGAGTTGCCGCCCGTGCCCGAGCTGATGTTGCCGAAATACTCTTCGTCTAGCAGGTTGGTCACGTTCAGCTGCAACTCGGCGCGTTCGAACCCCGGCAGCTTGAAGCCGTAGTTCAGGTCGATGTCGACCACGGTGTAGCCCGGCGCAATTTCGTCGTTGAGGTCGGTGGAGAACCGGTCGTCCACCTGCTTCGCCTGGAGGCCGAAATGCAGGTCTTCAGTCACGTTGATATCCATGCGCGCGGAATAGGTCCATTCCGGCGTTTCCACCAGCTTCTTGCCGTCGAGCGCCGGGTTCAGGCTGCCCGTGAGCTCGCTGTCGTTGTATGACGCCGAGGCCGTGAGCTCCACCAGCTCGCCGAATCGATGTCCGATTTGTGCATCCATTCCCACGATTTCCGCGTCACCCACATTGCGGTCTTCGTTGTAGCCAAGGTCAGCATTGAACGTAGAGACGATGCGATTGGTGTAATCGATTTGATAGAGCGCGAGCGAGGCGATGTTGGT
>DASQJS010000415.1:0-4921 GCA_035630995.1 Steroidobacteraceae bacterium
TGCGCGCGCGAAGAAGAACGGCAGGGCATCGATCGCGAAGAAGCGCTCATGCATGCCGGCCGCGTGCGTCTGCGCCCGATCCTCATGACGACGTTTGCGTTGATGGCCGGCATGATGCCAGTGGCCATCGGTGTCGGAGAAGGCGGTGAGTTCTACTCACCCATGGCGGTGGCGATCATCGGCGGCACCGTGGTGTCGACGTTGCTGACGCTGTTGGTCGTGCCTAGCTTTTACGACAGCATCGAGATCGCACGCGAGCGTGCGGGCCACAAGTTCCGCGCGCGGGCGGCGTACCTCAATCCGATCGTGGCGTTCCTGCTCACGTTCGGCGAAGTTCTGGCAACCCTCGTGTTCTTCCGCTTCTTCTTTCGCTCGATCCGTTCTGTGATCGGTCTCGCCACACCGGCGGAACATCCCGTCGAGCGAGCCGAGCGGCTGGTCGGGCTGGCGCCGCCGCCTGGTTTCATCGCGCGCCCCAAGCGCTGGCAGCACAGTGGGTTCCGGCGCGATGACACGTACATCGGCGCGACGCCGGTGTCCCCTGATCCAGGGACAACGGCTGAACCCAAGCCGAAACCGCGCTGGAAGCCAATCAAGGCCAGCTGATAAACGCGGCAAAGCCGGGAGCGACTCCCGGCTTTGCCGATCGATCACTTCAATTGGTGACCTGCAGCCACTGCTGCGTGGTCATGCCGATCTTGCCCGCTCCCGCACCCTGGGGGCCGGTGAGCAGACCCGGCAGAACTTCCAGCGAATCGAGCGTCATCGGGTAGGTGGGCGTGGCGTTGTTCCACTCGAACGGCACCTGAGGCGCCTGCGTGGGTCCGAACGTGCTGCCCACTGCGTCGCTGTCTCCGGTCCAGCTCGCCCACTCGAACCCGCGATCCATAAACGGATTCTGCTGCGAGCTTGCCGGCATGTAGGTGGTGTCAGTGGTCAGCAGGATGTGCTTGTTGCCGAATCCGCGGATCGCACCCGTGTAAGCGGGATTCGTCACGTCGGTCTGGTTGTTGCGGAACGGCGTGAGCACACCAAAAAATACACTGTTCAGGACCTCGACCGCACCGCCCTCGGTGGAGATCGAGGCCTGCGAGGTGACGCCGAAGCTGTAGGTGGAGCTCAGCTGCGCGGCGAGCGTCGCGTTGCCCGCCACGATGCCGTCACGCATCACCTTCACGAGCCTCGCATTCGAGCTGTCGACATACAGGTTGTACACCTGCACATCGCCGCCCCGGAGCCGCGGCATGCGGTCCTGCAGATCCTGGTAGTAGTTGTGATGCAGCGTGACCGTGTAAGACGAGATGCCTTCCATGTCGGTTGAGCCGATCAGGTGACCCTTCTTCTGCGGCAGCGCGATGTCGACGATCTGCTGTGGAGTGAACGCGCCGCGCAGCACGTTGTACATCGCGTTGCTGGTGCGATTGGTCTCGAGATCGTCGAACTGCCGCTGCACGAAGCTGCCCGGGCCGGCCGCCGCGGGCACCACTTCGCTCCACGACACGGTGATCGCGCTCGCGCCTTTCTTGATGTCGAGCACGCCGTCATAGGCCTTGGTGAACGTGCAGTGATCGACCCAGATGCCGGAGGTGATGCCGCCGCCATCACCAATCGTGACGAAGTCCCAGTCGTTGGAGTCGTATGCGCCCTTCGTGGCTTCGTCCCACTCCCACAGTTCATCGAACCTGAGATTGCGCAGGATGAGGTTGGTGCCGCCCTTGATGTTGAACTCGGCGTGGCGGATCGTCGCGCCATTGCGCGAGAAGATCGTGAGGCCATTGAAGGCCTGGATGTCGAGCAGCGTCACGCCGCTCGCGATCAGCGCGGGATGTTTCTTCGCCGGGCTGTTTTGTGGTCGCAGGGGATTGCTCGCCTGCGCCTGGAGCAGCGTGCCCACTTCGTTCCAGCCCAGGTTGAGGTCGTTCATGACCTCGATGACCTTCACGGGGTTGGGGCCCGACGCCTTCGCATCTTTGAGCGCTGCCACCAGCTCGGTGGCCGTGGTGACCTTGCGATAGCGCGAGTCCGTGTCGGGAATGTTGCCGCCGCCCGTGACCGGACCCGCGGCATATCCCTCGAGGTTGTAACGCGGTGCATTTCCTACCAGCGCCGGTTCAGCCGGCGTCGCGCCGCGCGAAAGATCTTCGGGTTGTGTCGGGCCGGTGGGCGGAATCGGACCGCCACCGCCGCCACCGGTTGTGCCGGAGCCGATGTCGCCGGTGAACTCATTGGGGCCGATGATCTCGTTGCCTGCCGAATCGCGAATGTGCACATCGCTGAAAGTGGCCGAGGCGCTCGCCGTATTGCTGCTCGAGCTGATCATAAACCCGACGAACACCGACGGGGGCAGGCCGGCAGCGAAGGTCTGGACCGCGGAGCTCACGTAGTTCACCCCTCCATCCGCCGATGCGGCGGCCTGGTAGGTATCGCCGGTGCGCGTCAGCTTCAGGTAACGCACGCCGGTGCCGTTCGTGGCGATCGTGCTGTTTGAATTGGTGGTGCCGGCAGCGAGGCGGTGGGTCCTGAGGAAAGTGACAGGAGAAGTTGCCGCCAACGTGGAGGACGCATACACCAGGTTGTTGGTCGTGGCAGTCAGGTCCGGGGTCAACAATAATCCGGTGCGCCCCTGGTTGCTGACCAGGCCGCCGAAGTCGAAGCCATCGAGCCGCGCCGTCATCACGAAATCGCCGGTGACGTTGGCGTAGACGAAGTGGAACACCTGCTGTCCGCTCTCAACCTTGCCGCGGGACGAAATGTTCAGCGCATTGCCGTCCTCGTTGGTGCTGTGCGTGCCCTGCGCGGTGTTGGCGCCATTGTTGAAATCGATGCTCTTCCACACCGACTCTTCTGGCGGCAGAGTGATGTCGTACCCGCCGCTGGTGACGAGGCTGTCGGAGAAGCCGGCGGCGCAGGCCACCGCTTTCAGGGTCAGGGAATTCGCGATCGCAACCGGCCCGCCGTAGGTAGAGCCCGTGGAGCAGCTCGGTTCCGAACCGTTAGTGGTGTAGCGGAATGTGGCGGCGGGAGTCGCCGACGTGAGCGTGACCTGTTGGGCGCTGGTGTATTCGCCGGGCGCCGGATCGAACACCGGTGGCGCCGCGGGCGGAGTGATGACATACGCGGCGGTGGCGACGGCGCTGTCGATCTTGCCGGTCGCGCAGCCAATCGCGCTCAGGGTGACGGATTGCGCCACTTCGATGGGGCCGGCGAACACGGTGCCGCTGGCGCAGGTCGCGGGCGTGCCGTCGCTGGTGTAGTGAATGCTGGCATCGGTCGTCGCGCTGGTGATGCTGACAGACTGAGTCGTGATGTACGTGCCTGCCGCCGGGGTGAACACCGGCGTCGCCACCGTTTCCGGCGGCTTGATGACGTAAACGCCGGTGGAAATGAGACTCTCGGCGCGCAGCAGCGCACAGGCCATGGCCTTGAGCGTGGTGTCAGCGGCGACCGCCACCGGTTCGGAGTAGATAGTGCCGCGTTCCTTCTGGCAGCTCGGTGCCGTTCCGTCGGTGGTGTAGATGATGGTGGCGCCGAACGTCTGCGACGTGATCGCGATGTATTGAGTGCCCGTGTAGGTGCCGGGTGCCGGACTGAAGACAGGCGCGTCCGCCTTCTTGCAGCCCGTGAGCAAGCCGGTGGCGAAAAGCACGAGCACGCCGAGGCGCGCCGCGGCAGCGAAATTCTTCATCTGGTTCCCCTCGTCATTGTTGTAGGTCATAGCCCGGTGATCTTGGCCACCGGTGTCATGCCGCATGCTACCGGTGTCATCCTGAGACGGACCGGCCGGCGCGTCAACTCGCCAGTTTTACTTAAGGGGGCTTTTCACGGGCCGGAACGTTCGCCGAACAACTCCTGCACGTTCTCGAGGGCGATGGCTTCGTCGTACAACTTGAGTTCGTCGACGAGTCCGTTGTACGGCGTGTCCCAGAAATTCACGCCCAACGCGAACTGCGTTGTGGGCGCCGGCGTGAACACGTCGGGAAAATTGGCCATGGTGTTTACCAGCGCGCCATTCAGATAAAGACTGAGCGTGCCATTGTTGACCACCATGACCAGGTGCGACCAGGCGCCGGTTGGGATGGAGGAATTGAAGGTGCCGTCGAACCATTGGGTGCCCGACCACAACATGGTGTGCTGTGCGCCACCGGGTCCGCGCGGCACCACGCTGATCCAGCTCGAATCGGTGGCCCAGCCGAAGAACGCGGTCGTGAACTGCGTGGTCACGGTCGGATTCAGCCACATCGAGATTGAGTAGCTGCGGTCGCGGATGAGGTTGTCAGGCAGGCGCACGCCGGTGCTGCCGTTCAGCTGCAGCGCGCGGCCCACGGCGCCATTCACATAAGAGACGCTGCCACCGCTCTCGAATACTCGGCTGCCGGTCGGCGCTCCAGGTGCGCGTGCGCCCGAGGCTTCGTTGAGATTGTCCTCGAAGCGATAGACGGCCACGGGCACCGGCGGCGCCAGCGACTTCACGCGAACCGCGAAACTGCGCGATGTGACCTGCCCGGCGAGCGAAACGGTGGCGGTGAGTGTGACGTCCACGTCCGGCTGATCGCGGCCGGGACGGGTGACGCGGCCACGATCGCTGAGCACCGCGGGATTGGACGATGCCCAGCTGATGGCGCTGGCATAGGCGCCGCTGCGCGGCAGCGTGAGATCCTGGCGCACTGCGGTCAGGTCGCCAAGATCGAGCAGCGTTGCCGCCGACGCCAGCAGCTCCGGATTGGAGAGGTGGTCGATATCGAGAGCCCGGATCTCCTGGGCGCTCAACACCGCCTCATAGAACTTGAGCTCGTCGATCATGCCGTTGAAGGGCAGATCCCAGTAGTTGACGCCCAGCGCAAAGATGCCGGACTGGGTGCTGAAAAAGTCCGCGATGGTGCCCGCGTTGAAACGCCGCTCGCCGTCGACGAACACCGACACC
>DASQJS010000416.1:0-2657 GCA_035630995.1 Steroidobacteraceae bacterium
CCGCAATTCGGGCGCCTCACGTTGCGAATCACCGACTCGCCGGTGACCGAGGCCGAGCGTGTGGTCGTGCAGTTCACCGGCCTCGAAATCAAGCCACGGGCGGCCGCCGATCCCGAGGTGTTCGATTTCGATGCGCCGCGGCAGATCGACCTGCTGGCGCTGGACGGCGGTGGCAGCGAAATCCTGCTGTCCGACGAATTGCTTCCGGCCGGCGAGTACGAGTGGATCCGGCTGAAGGTCAACGCGGGCCGCGATGCCTCGGACTCGTTCATCGAGCTGGCAGACGGTTCGCGTCACCCGCTGTTCATCCCCAGCGGCAACCAGACCGGGCTCAAGCTCATTCGTGGCTTCGTCATCGGCGTCGGGAGCTCGCACAACTTCACCATCGATTTCGACCTGCGCAAGTCCGTCATTCATCCACCGGGGCTGGGCGATCCGTACCTGCTCAAGCCGGTGCTGCGCCTGGTCGACAACCTGGAAGTCGGCGCCATCGATGGCACCGTCGCGCAGGGACTGGTCGTCGATGGCTGCGCTCCGAGCGTCTATCTATACAGCGGTGCCGACGGGCTGCCGGACGATATAGGCAGCGCCACACCGCCGCTCGCCAGCACCGCCGTGAATCTCGACAACACGACCGGTGTGTATCGCTTCAAGTTTGCATTCATGCCCGCCGGTGCGAACACGATTGCCTTCACCTGCGCGGCAGACGAGGACGCCGCCGACGTCGACGATGTCATCGCATTCTCCGCGCCGATCAATGTGACCGTTACGGCCGGAACAACAATCACGGTGGACGTCCCTGCGCCGTGACGCACCCCGGGTAGCAGCGAGCGTATGGACTCGTCGCGCCCGGGGTGCGATAACTTTCCGTCTTAGATGAATGATTCCTCTGCTGCGGATTTCGACCGGTTGCTGCGCGGGCACGTGCGCCCGCTCTATCGCTACGCCTATCGCTGGACGGGCGACGTCGACCAGGCCGAGGACCTCGTGCAGGAGACCCTGACGCGGCTGTATCCGGAGCTGCACCGGCTGCGCGAGATCGAACAACTGCGGCCGTGGGTGGCGCGCGTCATGTACCGGATATTCGTGGACTGGCTGCGCCGCGCGAATCGCTCGCCGGTCACGTTCGTGGGCCGCAGCGGCTCGACGGGCGAATTTCTCGAGGACGACGAAGAGGACGACCAGGCTCCCGACGAGTCGTGGAATCCCGAGGCCCTCACCGAGCGGGCCTTCGAACGCGAGCGAATCGAGGCGGCGTGGACCCACCTGCACGAGCAGCACCGCGTGGTGTTGTCGCTGCATGAAATTGAGGGGTACAGTCTCGAAGAAGTGGCGCACATCATCGAAGCTCCGCTCGGAACCGCCAAGTCACGCCTCAACCGCGCCCGCAATCGCCTGCGCGAATTGCTGACCGAGGGAACGAATTCGTCCGCTCCGACGTGTAACCATTCAGAGACATCATGAGACTGCAACGTGGTTGACGATCTTCAGAAATTGCGCGCGGGTCTGAGCGCGATGCCAGTGCCGGAACCCCGGCCCGGTTTCGTCGACCGCGTGCTGGCGAACGCGTCGGGTGGCAAGGCGCCCGAGGTGCGCGGCATTCGCGCTGCGATTCGCCGGCCGTACACCTGGTGGGCCGCGGGCACGGGTGCGCTCGCCGCGTCGCTGGCGTGGATGGCGCTGTTCTTCTTCCAGTCCGGCGCCGTGACCGACACACGCCTGGTCCTCGCGCTCAATGAGAGCCGCGATGTACCGCTGGTCATCGATGCGGAACGCAATCTCGACGGTGCCACCATACGGCTATCCGTCAGTGGCAGCATCGGACTCACCGGATACGGCGAGCAGCACGAAATCGAGTGGACCACCTCGCTCACGCAAGGCGCGAACCTGCTGTCCCTACCCGTGTTCGCGCGCTCGCAGGGCGACGGACTGGTGGTGGCGGAGATCGAGCATGAAGGCCGGACTCGCCGGCTGAGCATGGCGTTGCACGTCGTGGCTCCCGAGGATGACAGCGCATGAGTAGCAAGGGCATCATGAGGCGTGCGCGGCGCCTGTATATCGCTTCATTGCTGGCGCTCATCACCCCGGCGGTGTTCGCGCAGTCGCCGCCGGCGCGCAATCGTGACGATCTCGACGTCACGATGCATGTCATCGTGGACCCGGATGCCAAAGTACCCGACGAAATCGTGCGCAGGATTCCGCTCCCCAAGCCGGCGCAGCCGGCCCCTGGCGCCACCAGCACGAGCACGACCGAGTCGGACAAGCCCAAGGGACCTGACGGAAAGGGCCGCGATTTTGGTCAGCAGGTTTCCGAGGATGCGCGACAGCGCTCCGAGGAAGCACGCAACAACAAGAAAACCAAACCTCCTCCGCCCGGACAGCCGCCCGGCAGGCCACCTTCTCCACCCGGTCGTCCACCCACGCCGGGCGGTTGAATTTGTACGGCGCGCGGCAGTCGCGCTGTGTTTTGCGTTGATGCTGTTCAGCGGCGGCGCGCATGCGGCCGCCGGCGACGCCAAGGCACGCTTCGCCGAAGCGCGCACGGCATTCGAAGCCGGAGATTTTTCCCGCGCCTTGTTCCTGTACGAGCAATGTCTGGCGTTGGGAATGCAGGGACCCGCAGTTCACTACAACATTGGCGTCGCGGCGTATCGCGC
>DASQJS010000417.1:0-16238 GCA_035630995.1 Steroidobacteraceae bacterium
ACCCGGGCATTGGAGGATCACTCCCAATCAGTCGGCACGCTGCGTCTCGATCCCGATTTCGATGGCATGCGCGGGCAATCCTGTGTCGCGGATGTGATCCGCAAGCTCGACGCGACGTGATGCCCGCGATCTCCGTGGCGACCGCGAGCGACGCGGGCGCGCTCGCGTCGCTGCGCACGGCCGTCGCGCGCGACATGGCGCGGCAGTTTGGCGAGGGCGAGTGGTCTGCATCCCCAAGCGACGCGGATGTGCTCCAGCAGCTGAGTGCGTCGCGGGTGTTGGTGGCGCGCAGCGATACCGACATCATCGGCACCGTTCGCCTGGCGCGGGCCAGGCCATGGGCCATCGACGCCAGCATGTTCACCCCGGTTGCCACGGCGCTCTATGTGCTGGGTCTGGCCGTGTCGCCCGACGCGCGCGGACGAGGTGTGGGTCGCAGCCTCATGGACGCGGCGAAGGAAGCCGCGCGCTCGGAACCGGCCGGCGCACTGTGGCTGGATGCTTATGAACACGCCGCCGGAGCGGGGCCATTTTATCTGAAGTGCGGCTTTCGTCAGGTCGGACGTACGTCGTATCGGGAAATGCCGCTGCTCTTCTACGAGTGGCTTAGCTGAGTTATCCCGGTTTCCCGGCCCGGCACCGATCAATCATGCTTTCAGAAACGCCAGCAGGTGATCGGTGATGCGTTGTTTGTCGGTCGCGAGCAAGCCATGCGGCGAGCCTTCGTACTCGATGAGCTTCGAGTTCCTGATGCCTTTCGCCGCGGGCCTCGCGGAGGCATCGATCGACACATTCTGGTCGGACGTGCCATGAATGATGAGCGTCGGCACTTTGAATGATGCGAGGTCGGGCCGGAAGTCCGTCTTGAAGATCGACTCGATGCAGGCCAGTGTGGGCTTGAGCCCGGCCTGCATGGTCATGCTCAGCGACCATCGCAGCACTTCGTCACTCACGGGATGCTCGGCGGTGTCGACGCCGTAGAATTTCCTGAAGAACTCCGCAAAGAATTTCGGGCGGTCCTGCTTGATGGCGGCGGTTGTTTCCTCCAGCGCTTTCAGTTCGGTGCCGTGCGGGTTGTCATCGGTCTTGAGCTTGTACGGCACGATTGACGCGATGAGCCCGGCCTGCACCACGCCCGCGCCGTTGTACTTGGTCATGTAGCGCGCGACTTCGCCGCCACCCATGGAGAAGCCAACGAGCGTCGCTTCCGATACCAGGCAATGCTTGAACACGGAGCGCAGATCGTCGGTCAGCGTGTCGTAGTCGTAGCCGTTCCAGGGTTGTGAGGACCTGCCAAAACCGCGCCGGTCGTACGCGATCACGCGATATCCGGCGTCCGCGAGCGCCAGCGCGTGGTCGTCCCAGGAGTCGGCGTTCAGCGGCCATCCGTGCAGCAGCACGACGGTGCGGCCGCGGCCCCACTCCTTGTAATAGAGCTGAGTGTCACCAGCGGCAGTCACGTATGGCATGGAAGCTCCTCGAGTCAGACGCGGAGTATTTGCCCGCGGCGCGCGCCGTGGCATGGGACGTTTCTGACTATCGCCGTGGTCCATTGCTGACAGCCGTAGTACTGTCCGCCTCCATGATCACGCGCAGGCAGACATTGAAAGGCGGCATCGCGTTAGGTGCCTGTGCGGCCGGCGCGATTCGCGTGGCAGACGCGGCGGTTGCGGACGGCGCGGTCACGCCGCCGCTCATGCTCTGGTACCGCCAGCCCGCGGAGCAGTGGACGGAAGCACTGCCTATCGGCAACGGCCGGCTGGGCGCGATGATCTTCGGTGGCATCGCGCGCGAGCGCCTGCAGCTCAACGAAGACACGCTGTATGCCGGTGGACCGTACGACCCATCGAACCCGGACGCACTGGCTGCATTGCCGCAGGTCCGCGCGCTGATCGCCGAAGGCAAATATGCCGAAGCGCAGGATCTCGCCAACGAAAAGATGATGGCGCGGCCCATCCGCATGCCGTCGTACCAGACGGTGGGTGAATTGATCCTGACGTTCGGCCCGTCCGCCTATGCGCAGGATTACCGGCGCGACCTCGACCTCACTACCGCGTGCGCGCACGTGGCCTTTCAGCGTGATGGCGTGAACTTCACGCGTGAATCGTTTGCGTCGGCGGTGGACCAGGTCATCGTCACGCAGATCACGGCGGACCGGCCAGGCGCCTTGAGTTTTCGCGCGAGCTTTGAAACGCCGATGCCCGGCGCGGTTGCGACCGATGCGGGTCACCTGGTTCTCAACGGCCGCAACGTTGCCCAGCAGGGCATCGAATCCGCGCTGCGATTCCAGGCGCGGGTGGCGGTCATTCCGAAGGGCGGAGAGCTGCATTTGCGGGACGGTGAGTTCATCGTGACCGGCGCGGATTCGGCGATGGTGCTGGTGGCGATTGCCACGAGCTTCCGCCGCTTCGATGACGTGTCCGGCGATCCGGAGAGCATCACCCGCGCGCAGATCAAGGCGGCCGCGGCGAAGACCTTCGGATTGCTGCAAGCGGCGCATCTGTCGGACCACCAGAAGCTGTTCCGGCGCGTCGCCTTCGAACTACCGGACACTCCTGCCGCGCAGCAGCCCACCGACCTGCGCATTCGCAACTCGCAAACCAGTGACGACCCGCGCCTCGCGGCGCTCTATTTTCAGTACGCCCGCTACCTGCTCATCGCCTGCTCACGGCCGGGCACGCAGCCAGCCAATCTCCAGGGCCTCTGGAACGACAAGCTGCTCGCGCCCTGGGGCTCGAAATACACCATCAACATCAACACGGAGATGAACTACTGGCCCGCGGAGCCGGCGAATCTCGCCGAATGCGTGCGGCCGCTGGTGGCGATGGTCAAAGACTTGTCGGTCACGGGCGCAGTCACCGCGCGCGTGCACTACGGCGCGCGCGGGTGGGTTACCCATCACAACACGGACCTGTGGCGTGCCACGGGACCGATCGACGGCGCCAAGTGGGGCATGTGGCCCACGGGCGGCGCGTGGTTGTGCAAACACCTGTGGGATCACTACGACTACGGCCGCGACCGCGCGTACCTGGCCGAGGTCTATCCACTGATGAAAGGCGCGGCGCAGTTCTTCCTGGACACGCTGATCAAGGATCCGTCGGGACAGTTCCTGGTCACCAGCCCGTCGATTTCTCCCGAGAACCTGCATCCGCACGGCGCGGCCATCTGTGCCGGACCGGCGATGGACAACCAGATCCTGCGGGACCTCTTTGCCAACTGCATTTCCGCGGCGGAGATACTCAAGGTGGACGGAGAGTTTCGCTCTGCCTGTGCGGCAACGCGCGCGAAGCTTCCGCCGGATCGCATCGGCAAGGCAGGGCAGCTCCAGGAGTGGATGGAGGACTGGGATATGGAGGCCCCGGAGCGCGACCATCGGCACGTCTCTCATCTCTATGCGCTGTTTCCGAGCGAGCAGATCTCCGTGCGGCGCACTCCCGAATTGGCGGCGGCGGTAAGGCGCTCGCTCGAATTGCGCGGGGATCTGTCCACGGGTTGGGCGATCGCCTGGCGCATCAACCTCTGGGCGCGGTTGCGGGATGCAGAGCACACCCATGGCGTGATCAAACTGCTTCTCGATCCGTCACGCACGTATCCCAACATGTTCGACGCGCACCCGCCGTTTCAGATCGACGGCAACTTTGGCGGCGCCAACGGCATGATGGAGATGCTGCTGCAAAGTGTGAACGGCGAAATCGAGTTATTGCCGGCGCTGCCTCGCGCCTGGAGCACGGGATCAGTACGCGGTCTGCGGGCGCGCGGGGGTTTCGAAGTGGACATCGCCTGGCGCGATGGCGAACTGCTCTCGGCCGAATTGCGCGGCGCACCCGGTGGCGATGCGCGCGTTCGCTATCGCGAGAAGCTCATCAAGTTGCGCGTCGCGAACCAGCGGCGAGTCACACTGACCGCTGCGGATCTGGGTGCCGGGTGAGGAGAGTGGGGAGTGGACTCCCCACTTTCCCCACCCGGCACCTGTCCTCGATGCCCTTCAAGATTCTCTCATCCGACGTCGGCTGCAGCCGCAGATAGCCGAGTTCGCTCGCGGAGATGTCGTCAACGCCGCGCAGCGCGGCGGCGATCGACTGCGCGTGCCACGAGATGCGCAGTTTCATGGCGGCCGTGACGCGCGCCAATGATTCGACGGCGCTTGGTGCGGCGGCTTCGTCGAGCAAGCGCGAAGCATATTCCCGCAAACGCGCCAGTTCGTTGAGGCTCGCGATCTGCTCCACAGGCCGTGGCAGCTTCCACTGCTGCTGCAATCGCTCGATGCGTGCGAGGTATCCCTCCCCGAGCAGGAGCTGGAACCAGCTGCGCTGGTACTGAGCCATGCAGTTCAGGGCACCTTCAGTCGGTATCCCGGTGCATCGGTGCGTCGGCACGTGATGGTTGTCGAATGTCACGGAGCAGGTGTCGGACAGCTGCATACTTCCACCGAAGCGGGAGGGACCGATGCGTACCGAGTCACCCTTCAGGTCCGCTGCGCAGAACATGGTGTCAGGACCGCCGGCGAGCGGCGCGCTGAACATCACGATATCGGCCACGTGCGCGAGCGACATGTATTCGTAGGTGCCGTCGACTCGAACGCCATCGCGCGCCCGCGTCAGCGTCACGGGCGCGTGCGCGCCGGCGGCCCGCTCGCTGCCGGCATTCGCCAGGATCAGCGAGTGACGATCGATGGTGCGCAGGAGCATGGCACGCCGCAGATTGGCCACGCTCCACCACGGCAGCGGCACGCATCTCAAGGCGCACAGCGGGTAGAGATGCATGACGAGCGCAATCCCGAGTGGCAGACAGTCCGCCGCCACCTGGCGCGCTGTCTGCGCGGCGGCTTCGAAAGTGACTGCGGCCGTGGACTCGGCGGGGTGCAGGTTCACCGCAGCGCGTACCCGATCGAATTCAGTCGAGTGTGACAACGACCTTCCCCCGCGCTCGCCGAGTGCCGATGTATTCAAGAGCCGCGCTCGTTTCTTCGAGCGAATAGCGCCGATCGATCACCGACAGCATCTTTCCGTCGCGTGCGAGGCCTGCCAGGAACTCGAGATCCGGCGTGGTGACACTCGCAATGAACCCCAGCACTTTCTGATCGACAAACGACGCGATGATTCTGCGCTTGGCCATGTTCCACAATGGTCCGATCCAGGGATCTTTCTTGGAGCCGCCGATGCCGACAAGCGTGCCTTGCGGCTTCAGCACGGCCAGCAAGTCGGAGACGTCGTGATTGCCGGCGGTATCGAAGATGAGATCGTAGAGTTCCTCGCCTTCGGTGAAGTCTTCCTGGCTGTAGTCGATGACACGATCCGCGCCCAGCGAACGCACGAGCTCCACGTTTCGCGTGCTGCACACGCCGGTGACTTCCGCGCCGTAATACTTCGCGAGCTGCACGGCATACGTACCCACGCCTCCCGATGCGCCATTGATGAGCACCTTTTGTCCCGCCGAGATTCGGCCGTGATCGCGCAAGCCCTGCAGCGCGGTGACAGCGGCGATCGGAATCGCGGCAGCTTGCTCGAACGACAGCTGCGCGGG
This sequence comes from Steroidobacteraceae bacterium, assembly GCA_035630995.1. Classification (GTDB taxonomy): domain Bacteria; phylum Pseudomonadota; class Gammaproteobacteria; order Steroidobacterales; family Steroidobacteraceae; genus CADEED01. The sequence goes on from DASQJS010000417.1 coordinate 5,524, forward strand.
TTTGATGGCCACGTCGCCGTCCTCGCGTGCCAGGACGTACTCGGCGAGCGCGCCGCCGGAGCCACCGAAGATCTCATCGCCTGGCTTGAAACGCGTGACGCCCGGGCCAACGGATTCCACCACGCCGGCGAAGTCGGAACCGGTGCGCGGAGAATCAGGCGCCCCGACGCCTTTGAAGAGGCGGAGCAGGTAGGGCTTGCCTGTGGTCATGTGCCATTCGAAAGGATTGACGCTTGCGACGCGCACCTTGACCAGGATCTGTCCTTCCCTTGCGGTGGGTTTGGCAATCCGCTCGACGGTGAGGACGCTCGGTTGGCCGTAACACCGTTGCATGACGGCGCGCATGGTCTCCGCGCCGACGGCAGCTGGTGGGGTAGTTGGGCAGGGAGATTCCCAGGCCAGCGTGATGGCCAACGTGGCGATGCCGACGGCGAATAGCGCTGCCACGCCGTTGAGGATCTTGTATCTGAGCTTCATGTCAGTGCTCGGCCACCGTGACGACGACTTTGCCCCGCGCACGCCCGGTGCCGATGTACTCGAGTGCCACGCCGGCTTCCGCAAGCGGATAGCGCCGATCGACCACGGTTTTCATCTTTCCTTCGCGCACCAGGTCGGCGAGAAATCCCAGGTCCTTGGGGTTCACGTTCGCAATGAAGAACACGAGTCGCTGGTCGACGAAATGTTCGAGCAGCTTGAGCTTGATGACTCTCGAGATCGGCCCGAGAAACGCATTGGTCTTGGGCCCGCTGACCACGACGAGCGTGCCAGTCGGCTTCGTGATGGCGGTCAAGGCGCGCAGCCGGTGATTGCCGACGTTGTCGAGGATGAGGTCGTAGCGCTCCGTGGTCCCGGTGACATCCTCCTTCGTGTAGTCGATGACGTGATCCGCGCCGAGCGAGCGCACGAGCTCCACATTGCGGGTGCTGCAGACACCGGTGACCTCGGCGCCCAGCGCCTTCGCGATCTGCACCGCGTAGGTTCCGACGCCACCGGAGGCGCCGTTGATCAGCACTTTCTGCCCGGCGGCAATGTGTCCGTGATCGCGCAGGCCCTGCAGCGCGGTGATGGCGGCGATTGGAATCGCGCTGGCTTCCTCGAGCGACATCTGCGGCGGCTTCAGGAGGATGCTCGCGGCCTCGCGCACCACGACGTATTCCGCGAGCGCGCCGCCCGCGACGCCCCACACTTCGTCGCCGGGCTTGAAGCGCGTGACCTTCGCGCCCACCGATTCCACGACGCCCGCATAATCGAATCCGACGCGAAAGCCCTTCGGCGCACCGATGCCTGCGTCGAGTCGCAGGATGTAGGGCTTGCCGGTGACCCGGTGCCATTCGGCGGGATTGACGCTCGCGGCATGTACCTTGACCAGCACCTGTTCGTCCTTGGGCGTCGGTTTGGCAATCCGCTCGACCCGCAGATTGGTCGGCGACCCATAACAACGTTGCACGACGGCGCGCATCGATTCCGTGCCGTCGGCGAGCGGAATGACAGCCGGGCAGGGCGCCTCGTAACTCAGCGTGATCGCCAGCGCGGCGAACGCGGTGAAAAAAAACCCTGCCACACCAATCAGAATCTTGTTTCTCAGTTTCACGATGTTGTTCCTGTACCCCTGACGGTCGAAACTATGATTCCTCGGCCGATCGCGTGCTGGACCATGCGACGGCTGAACGCCAGCGCAGGACGAGTTACGTCCGGAGCGGACGAACGGCGGTGCCGACGGGGGTCGGACTCGAGCCGGCCGGCGGTCGGATGGCCGCCATGATTTATAGTCGGTGCATGTCGTCCACTGCTGGAACCGCTCCCGCCGCCATGCAGCGCATCTTTGCGTGGCCGCGGCTGCGTTTCACATGGGCGGTCTCGGCGGCATTTGGCGTGATGATCGGCCTCGGCAACGGCAGCCGGACTGCCTTACCCGCCGATGTGATTCGCGCCATGCTTTTGGGAACCGTGGTCCTGCTCGTGTTCGGCTGGCTCGAGCGATGGCCACGAAAGTTGCCCAGGTGGCTGCCACGCACGATGCTCCAGTTGTTTGGAATCGTGTTCGTGGTGCCCATTGCCGTAGGGCTCGTGTGCGGACTATCCGGCGTGAAAGACACTCACACCTACGGCGGCATGCTGGCCGCGGGATTGCTGTTCGCGCCGTGGATTGCCATCGGCGCCGTCCTGCGGCAGCGCGATGCGCTCGCGCGCGACCAGGCCTTCGCATTCGAGCTGGAACGCAGCGAATTCGAGCGCCGGGAGTCGGATGCGCGCCTGCGGCTGTTGCAGGCGCAGGTCGAGCCGCATTTCCTGTTCAACACGCTGGCGAATGTGCAGGCGCTGGTGGACTCGGGCTCCCCGCAGGCATCGAAGGTATTGACGAGTCTCATCGCCTATCTGCGCGCCGCCGTACCGCGCATGCACTCGCAGACCACCACCCTCGGAACCGAGGTGGAGCTGGCGCGCGCCTACCTCGACCTCATGCAGATGCGCATCCCGGACCGGTTGCAGTACGTGATCCATCTCGATCCGGCCGCGACACGGCTAAGCTGTCCACCGATGACGCTGTTGACGCTGGTGGAAAACGCGGTACGCCACGGCATCGACCCGAGCGAGGCGGGCGGCCGCATCGATGTCGACATCTGGGTTCGCGACCAGCGCTGCGTGGTGCGGGTGAAAGACACCGGGGTGGGGCTCAAAACCGTGAGCCGCGGTCTCGGTACGGGGCTATCCAACTTGCGCGAGCGATTGAAGCTGGCCTTCGATGGACAGGCGCAACTCACGCTGACCGAGATCGAGCCGCACGGTGTCTGCGCCGAAATCAGTTTTCCCGCGCGGCAGGCGGCATGACGCGCGCCACCGCACTCATCGCCGACGACGAGCCGCTGCTGCGCGAAGCGCTGGTACGGTTACTCGGCAGCGCGTGGCCGGAGCTCGACATCGTGGCGCAGGCGCGCAATGGACGCGAAGCCATCGATCTGTTCGACGCGCACGAGCCCGACATCTGTTTCCTCGACGTGCAGATGCCGGGCAAGACGGGCGTGGAGGCTGCGCAGCACATTGGTCGACGCGCGCACCTGGTATTCGTCACGGCGTTTGACCAATACGCAGTGCAGGCCTTCACGGAAGGGGCGCTCGACTATCTCGTCAAGCCGATCGAGCCGGCACGCCTGGCCGACACCGTGCGGCGATTGCAGGATCGCCTGCGCGCCGCGCAGCCGGCACTCGATCCGGAGGCGCTGCTGCAGAAATTGACGATGGCGCTCAACCCCAATTCGGCGTCGCAGTCGCTGCGCTGGGTGCGCGCCTCGGTGGGCCCCACGGTGCGGCTGATCGCCGTACAGGACATCGATTTCCTGCGCGCCGACGAGAAATACACCCAGGTGGCATGGCGGGATGAGGCGGGCCAGACTTGCGAGGCGGTGATTCGCACTGCGCTGAAAGATCTCATCCCACAGCTCGATGCCTCACAGTTCGCCCAGGTGCATCGCTCGGTGGTGGTGAATCTGCGCGCGGTCAGTCATATCACGAGGGGAGCGAACGAAACCGCGGACATTCACCTGAAGGGAAGGCAGGAAACGTTGCCCGTGAGCCGTACCTACCTGCATCTGTTCAAACAAATGTGAGGTGCTGAGATGCTGAATCGAATCATTCGCCCGCTGCTCGTTGCGGGATTCCTGGCGGCGATGGCCGTAACGGCGCAAGCCAAGCCGCTCACGCCTGCGGCGCTCGAATCGTGGCTTGCTCGTTACGGCGCCGCGTGGGAGGCGCGCGATGCGAAGCTGGCGGGTCCGCTGTTCACGACGGATGCGCTTTACCAGGAGATGCCGTTCGACGCGCCCAAGAAGGGGCGCACGGGCATCGAGGAATACTGGCGCACCGTGACTGCCGATCAGCGCGATGTGCAATTCGAGTCGAAAGTGGTCGCCGTGAACGGCAACACCGGCGTCGCGCATTGGTCAGCAAAGTTCACATTGAAGTCGACCGGCGCCACCATCGAGCTGGACGGCGTATTCGTACTCGAGTTCGACGCGAAGGGGCAGTGCACGTCGTTGCGCGAGTGGTGGCACGTGCGCACCGGTGAGTGAAGGTGCCGGGTGGGGAAAGTGGGGAGTCCACTCCCCACTTTCCCCACCCGGCACCTACCGCAGTTGCCGGCGGACGCCGCTCGAAGCGGTAGCGAAACTCGCCTCGTCCACGCGCACCAGGTCGCGTCCCTCGTGCTTCGCCCGGTAGAGCGCGGCATCGGCGCGCGCGATCAGCTCGTCGAGCGTATTGACGTTCGCCTCGAATGACGCGAGGCCGGCGCTCAGGCCCACGCGTAGTCCAGCACCCGTCGACGGAAGCTCGATTTTCAACGCCTGCGCGCGCAGCCGTTCGAGGGCGATGAGGGCGACATCCAGCGTGGTGCCGGGCATCACGAGCAGAAACTCTTCGCCGCCCCATCGCCCGAAAACATCGGAATCGCGGAGGGCTTCGCGGCATACGATCGAGAATTGCTGCAGCACCCTGTCGCCGGCGGCATGTCCGCAACGATCGTTGATGCTCTTGAAGTGGTCGAGGTCGATGACGGCGACCGTGAGAGGCGTATGCGCCGATGCCGCCCTGGCCATCGCCGCTGATCCCAGCTCGTAGGTGTGACGGCGATTGGGCAGGCCGGTCAGGCTGTCCTGATTCGCCAGCAACGCGAGCTGCCGCTTGTGACGTCTGATCGCGATGATCTGCAGCGTCAGCAGAGTGATGACGACCGCGCCCGTGCCGATGGCAATGCTGGTCCAGCGTTGCTGTTCACGTTGCCGCTCCTGCGCGGTCGCGAGCTCGCGGTTGAGTTCGGCATTGCGCTCGAGCTGCCGGTCCGTCTCGAAGCGAGCGCTCAGCGTCGCGGACTGCTGCAGCCGCCGGGCATCCTCGGCGGCCATCGTGCGACGCAGTGACTCGTCGATGTCGTCATAACTCTCGCGAAAGTTGCCCATGGCTGCGTTCGCGCGCGCGCGCAGTTTGAACAACGGTGCGACGTCGCGAGGTGGCATATCGGCGGCGCCGTTTTGCAGGATCTCATTGAGCGCGACGAGCGCGCGTGCCGCATGCCCTTCTTCGAGGTCGATGTGCGCCAGCGCCGCGCGAGCATGCTTGACCACATCGTTGGACCGGGCAATCGTGAACAGGCGCAGCGCGTTCACGCAACGTTGGCGGGCTTCGGTCAACTGGCCGATTTCTATCTGCACCTGGCAAAGGTCCAGGTCGGCGAAGGCGATGCCCTGGCTGTCATCGAGCCTCACGCTCAGGTCCCGTGCCTTCACGAACTCCACGATCGCCGCCGCGAAGTTGCGCTGCTCCTTGAGGATCGAGCCGCGCAGGAATCGGGTTACCGATAGATTGAGGGAGGCGTTTTGCTGGGTATTCCACTCGATGACTTCGGCGTTCAACGCCAGCGCCTGCGTGTAGTCGCCCATGTCGCGCATCACCTTGGACAATGCGGACGCCGCGATCATGCGCTGCACGAGGCGTTCGTGGAGCATGCCGGTCTGATAGGCGTGCATCAGGTTGACGATGGCCAGGTCTGCGCGGTCCTGTCGATACTGCAGTGTGCCGAGCGAGATGCGCAGGCATGACTCCGCGACCGAGTCCGGCTTCAGTCGCGACCGCGCGGCTTCGACGGACTTGACCGCCGTATCGATGCCGGCGTGGTCATAAACGTTTTCGGCAAATACCGAGAGGAGTTCGACGTGAACCGGGTTGTTCACATCGGGAACGAGCTGGAGGCCTTCCTGTGCGGCAGCCCGCGCGTCGCCATCGAGTTCGAGCACCTGGTAGGTCGTCGCGCGAACCGCGTACAGCGACGCCATCCGGTTCAGATCCAGCTCCGGAAGTCCCCGGGTGGCATTGAGTTCGGCATCGATGAGGGGCAGCGTCGCGTTAGCGTCGCTCGCCGCCTTGAGCTGCAACTTGTAAATGGCCGGATCCGCGCTGACGAAACACGACACCTGCGCCTGGGCCGAGCCAATGAAGCCCGCCAGCGCGAGAACTGCGCGTAAGAGATTCCCGGTAAGTGATTGATGCCTGGGCATTTGGCGTGAGCATAGTGGGGAAGCGCCCGGGTCGCCCGTCAAAGCTTCACGAAACTGGCGGTGCCGGTACCAACCAGTTCACAACCCGCCCGCAATTTGCCATGAAAAACTACAACTGTCATAGTATCAACCACACGAGTATTAGGGGAGCGAATGACCTCCAGGGTTGTGCCGATCAACGACCGGATCACGGGCGCCGCGATGGACCAGCCGCTGCCGAAGCGGCAGCGAAACCTCATCGTGCTGGCGGCGTGCGTGCTGCTGCCCATCCTGGTGGCGGCCGCCTTCTGGCAGCTGGTGCCGCGCGGGCTGCGTGTACCGGAGCTGGAATTGCGCATCGCCACGGTCACACGCGACCTGTTCCGCAACGACCTCGTCATGCGGGCGTCGGCGGCGCCATTGCACTCCGTCATGCTCGATGCGTTCCAGTCCGGCCGCGTGGAAGAGGTGCTCGCCACTGACGGCGCGCTCGTCGCCAAGGGCGACCTTCTGTTCCGCCTCTCGAATCCGCAGTTGCGGCTGGAGCTGGTGGCGCGCGAAGCGGATCGCGCGCAACAGATCTCGAACCTGTCGATCCTGCGCGTGGCCATCGAGTCCAGCGAGACCGAGCACCAGCGTCGCCTGCTGGATCTGAACTTCGCGCTCACGCAGGCGCGCAAGCAGCACGCGAGGCTCGCGCCGCTTGCCAAAGAGGGCGTGGTGTCGGCGGCGGTGTTCGAAGAGTCCGAGGACCGCATCGCGCGTGAAGCCCAGGCGCTCGAAGACGAGTCGACCCGCTTCGAAGTGGAAGCGCGCATCAAGCGCGACGGCGCCAGGCAGATGGAACGCGCCATCGAGCGGCTGGATGCGGGGCTCAAGGTGGTCAATGAATCCATCGATGGGCTCGCGGTGCGCGCGCCGATTGCCGGCCGACTCACGGACTTCCATCTTCAGCTCGGCGAGATCGTGAAGCCCGATCAGCACATCGGGCGCATCGATCAGCCGGGCGAGGTGAAGCTGGTCGCCGAGGTCGATGAGTTCTTCCTCGACAGCGTCGCCACCGGCACCGTGGGCAACGCCAGTGTCAACGCGCGCGACTATCCCGTGGTCATCAGCCGCATCTTTCCGCAGGTGGATCACGGCCGCTTCACCATCGAACTACTGTTCGCCAAGGATGCGCCTGGCGGCATGAGCCCGGGGCAGAGCGCCGAAACGCGCCTCACGCTGGGCGAGAGCAGCCCGGGCCTGATCCTGCCCAACGATTCCTTCATCAACGACACGGGCGGCGCCTGGGTTTTCGTCGTGGCGCGAGATGGCGCTTCGGCCGAGCGCCGGACCATCCGCCTCGGCCGCCGCAACAACCGCCAGGTCGAAGTCGCCGCGGGCCTCGAGGCCGGCGAGCGCGTCATCGTTTCCAACTACGGCTCGTTCGGCAAGGTCGAACGTCTGCAAATCGCCAAATAGCGAGGGGTCATGCTCAAGTTCGTCAATACCACCAAGAAGTTCATCGGCGGCGAGGTCATCACGACGGCGCTCAACAACATCAATCTCGAGATCCAGGCCGGCGAGTACGTCGCGGTCATGGGGCCCTCGGGGTGTGGCAAGACGACGCTGCTGTCGATCATCGGCATGCTCGATACGCCGGACGGCGGTGAGTATTGGTTCGATGGAAACAATGTGGCCGGCTACCGCGAGGATCAGCTCAACGAGCTTCGGCGCGGGCGAATCGGCTTCATCTTCCAGAGCTTCAATCTCATCGAGGAGCTCTCCGTCGAAGAGAACGTGGAGCTGGCGCTGAAATACACCAGCGCCTCCGCGGAGGAGCGCCGCGAACGAGTGGCGGCCATGCTCGACAAGTTAGGCGTGGCGCATCGCGCGAAGCATCGCCCATCGCAGCTCTCGGGTGGCCAGCAACAACGCGTGGCCGTAGCGCGAGCGCTGGTCACGCGCCCGGCGGTTCTGCTGGCCGACGAACCCACGGGCAACCTCGACTCCGCACACGGTGAAGAGGTCATGACGTTATTGCAGCAGATCAACGAGGAGGGGACGACCATCGTCATGGTCACGCATTCGCCCGCGCACGCGGCGCGCGCGAAACGCACCGTGGGGCTGCTCGATGGAGCCATCGTATGAGGCGCCTGGATTCCCACATCGTGGTCGCGGTGCTGGGGCTTGCGGTGGGGCTCGCCGCATTTCTGCTGTTGTCAGGCTTCGCACGCTACTCGTGGAGTTACAACGCGCAGGTGCCAGGCGCCGGGCATGTGTACCTCATCAAGCATCGCTTCAATGTCGAGGCCGGCCGGCCCTGGTGGGACAAGGCGCCGATGATGCTGCGCGAAGCGGCACTGGCGACACCCGGTGTCACCGACGCCACTGGCTACCTCGGGTGGTTCCCGCTCAACATCCAGGTGGACGGCCAGCTGCACAAGCTCAGGAGTCTGACCGTGCTGCCCAGGTTCGCCGAGATGATGGGTCTGCAGGCGGTCAAAGGCGACCTGGTTGAAGCGCTGACCCAGCCGGACGCGTTCGCATTGACCGAGTCCGCCGCGAGGAAGCTCTTCGGCACGACCGATGTGCTCGGACGCGCGTTCCTTTTGAATTCCGTGGAGACCAAGGGCGTTGCGCGCATCGCCGCGATCCTGCGTGACCCGCCGCCAAACACCACCATCCCGTACGAAAGCCTCAATGGCCTGTACCTGTCGCTGGTGCCACCCATGTTTCGCGACGAAGCGCTGCACGGCCAGATGGGTTGGCCCGGGCATATGCTGATTCGACTGCACCCCGATGCGTCGGTGGCCGCGGTGCAGGACGCATTGCAGAAGTTCACCGACCAGGCCGTGCGCAAGCTCAATCTGCCGCCGGCCGCCATGGCGGCGATTGGCGAGGCCAAGGTGATGGATATCCAGCTATTGCCATTGCGCGAGGCGTACTTTGATCGCAACGTCGTGGTGGATGGGCACACGCTGGGTGTGGATCGCGGCGATCGCGGAGTGATTGCCGGGCTCATGGCGATTGGCGTGTTGATCCTGGTGCTGGCGGCGTTTAATTACGTAAACCTCGCGACCATTCGTGTGATTCGCCGGCAACGCGAAATCGGCATGCGCAAGGTTCTCGGTTTCGGCAATGGCCGGCTCGCGTTTCAGTTCCTCGCCGAATCGATGCTCGTGTCGCTGTTGGCCGCGGTCATCGGTCTTGCGCTTGCCGTGCTCGCGCTGCCGTCCGTAGCCGGACTCGTGAACCGCGATCTCTCCAGCATGCTCACGCCCGCCAATGCCGCCGCGGCGCTGGGCGTTGGCGTGATCGTGGGTTTCGCGGTCTCAATCTATCCTGCCTGGGTTGCGTTCCGCGTGCGTCCAGCGCAAGTGCTCGCGGGCCGGCCGGACACGGAGTCTCGGTCCGCGCGGCGCCTGCGCCAGGCCTTGTCGGTATTGCAGATTGCCGCCGCCATGGGGCTCGCCAGTTTCACGCTGGCGGTGGCATGGCAAACGCGCTTCGCCATCAACGGTTCGCCTGGGTTCGATCCGGCGCCGCTGCTCGTGCTGGAGATGAACGAGGGACGCAAGCTCGAGGAGGACGACACCACGCGTGGCTTTGTCGCAGAACTCGGTCAGCAACCCGCGGTGGCTGGCGTCGCGCTGGCGGCCGATGCGATCGGCCGCGCGCGGCATACCTGGAGCCAGGAACTCACTCGAGAGGGCGGACGCCCCGTCACAATCGAAACGCGAGAGGTCACGCCGCCGTTCTTCGAGGAGTACGGCATCCGGCCCGTCGCCGGCAGGCTATTCGATCCCAGGATCGACAAGTACGATCCCAAGTTCTTTCCCGTCGTGCTCAATGAACTGGCGGCGCGCGAAGTCGGATTTGCGTCCGCACAGCAGGCCGTGGGCAGAGTCCTGCTCCAGAGAAGTCCGCTCAATTCAGAGATGACACCGGTGCACGTCATCGGGATTGCACCGGACATCCGCCTTCGTTCGCTGCGCGAGCCGCCGACCGCAATCGTCTACAACCTGTGGTCGGGTGGCATGACCGTGACTGTGCGTGCCCGCGAATCCGTCGCCGACGCCGCGGCAGCGGTGCGGAACCTGTGGCCGAAGTATTTTCCGCTGACCGTGCTCGACATGCGCCCCGCGAAAGACATCTACGCCGCCAACTACGCCGACGACGCGAGCCTGGCCAGGTTGCTCACGCTGGCGACCATGGTGGCCATGTTCATCGCGGCGATCGGCGCCTACGTGCTCGCCACCGATGCCGTGCAGCGCCGCACACGCGAGATCGCGCTGCGCAAGTTGTTTGGCGCGCGTCGCCGCGACGTTGGCGGGCTGGTGGCGAAAGAGATAGGCGCCGTGATTCTGCAGGCGGCTGTGGTGGCCTTGCCGCTCGCGGTGCTCGCCATCGCGCAATATCTCGCGCCTTTCTCGGAACGCACGCCTGTTGCGTATTGGGCGTTGGCAGTGGCGGGGGCCGCAGTAGTGGGAGTGGTGGGTGTTGCCGCTGCGCGGCAGGCGCGAATCGCGATGAGAATGAAACCAGCGGTCGCGCTGCGGACCTGAGGGGTGTAGCCTTTTCCTCGAATCCAGGGAGAAGGTCGTGCGAATCAGGTTCCGGAGAGTCGTCTTCACGCTGGCCGCTGCGGCATTGGCCACGCGTGCTTTTGCACAGGAGGACCCCCACGCGAACTGCACGGCGGTC
>DASQJS010000418.1:0-21282 GCA_035630995.1 Steroidobacteraceae bacterium
CGGGGTCGCGAGTTCGAGTCTCGTTTCCCGCTCCAAATCCGCAGGTACCCTCCGTTCGGGCCCGTGGCTAGGTGGCAGAATGGTTATGCAGCGGCCTGCAAAGCCGTCTATGCCGGTTCGATTCCGACCCTAGCCTCCAACCATGGCCCATGCCCCGGTGGCGGAATTGGTAGACGCAACGGACTTAAAATCCGTCGGCCGCAAGGCCATGCCGGTTCGATTCCGGCCCGGGGCACCACTCACATGCTGACGAAATGCTGACCGTTCAGGGCGTTCACCTGTGGCGCGGCGATCGACATGTGCTTCGGGGCCTGAGCTTTGAGGGCCAGCCGGGCAAATGTGTATTGCTCACGGGCAAGAACGGCGCCGGCAAAACTACGCTCATCCGCGCCATCGCCGGGCTGCTGGACCCCGAGGAAGGGCAGGTCTTCTGGCGGGGTGTGCCGGCCCGTACCCAGCGCGACGAATTTCATTCAGAACTGGCATACCTCGGGCATGAGCCGCCGCTCAAAGGTGATTTGTCGGCGCGCGAGAACCTGAAGTATTCCATTGGCATCCGCCGCTCCGTCACCACCGCCGAAATCGATACCGCGCTCACGCGTACTGGCGCGATCTCGTTCGCGGATCGGCCCACCCGCATGTTGTCCGCGGGTCAGAAGCGCCGCGTGGCCCTCGCCGGGGTGTTGCTCGCCAACGCCGTGTTGTGGCTTCTCGACGAACCGACCACCAATCTTGATGCCGACGGGCAACAGCTGGTGCGGGATCTCATCAGCGAGCAGCTGGCCCGAGACGGCATCGTGGTGGCCGCCGTACATCATTCGCTGGCGCTCCCCACGGAGCAGATCGTGGCCCTGGAGCTCGGCCCATCATGAAAGCCCGTGTGGAGAAAACCACGGCCCTGGTAGCCGCGCGGCTGGTGGCTGTGCGTGATTTGCGTCTCGCTTTCCGGAAACCTTCACAGGTCATTCAGCCACTCATGTTCTTCATGATCGTGGCAACGCTGTTCCCGCTGACATTAACCCCGGAAATGTCGCGGCTACGAGACGCCGCGCCGGGTGTCTTGTGGATCGGCGCGTTGTTATCCTCGCTGCTGGCGCTCGAGTTCCTGTTTCGCGATGACGCGGTAGATGGGACGCTCGAGCAGTTCGCGTTATCGGGGCAGTCGCTGACATGGATGTTGTTTGCGAAGACCTGCACGCACTGGATGCTCACGGGGCTCCCTTTGGCTTTGTCCGCACCCATCGCCGCCGCGGCGCTGGGAGTGTCGATGGAGGCGATGCCCGGCGTGGTGGCGTCACTGGCGCTCGGCAGCTTTGCCATGAGCCTGGTCGGCGCGATCGGCGCGGGGCTCACACTCGGGGCCCGGCGCGGTGGTGTGCTGTTGTCATTGTTGACGCTGCCACTGGCGGTGCCCATCCTGATTTTTGGCGCGCGTGCCACGCAGCTCGCGATCAGCGGCGGTGACATCGCGCCGCCGATGTATTTGTTAGGCGCGATCGCCGTGCTCGGCGTGACGCTCGCGCCGCTCGCCGCGGCAGCCGCGGTTCGGATTGGACTGGAGTAGGGCCCTTGGCAACCTGGACCTGGTTTCATCGTCTGGCATCACCGCCGCATGTCTATGCGTTCGCGCGGCGCTGGACGCCGTGGTTCGGCGGATTCGCTGCAGTTGCGATGTTGATAGCGCTCTACGGCGGACTGGTGCTGGCGCCCCCGGACTACCAGCAGAAGGACGCGTTCCGCATGGTGTACGTGCACGCACCCACTGCCTGGCTGTCGCTCATGATCTACACCACCATGGCGGTCGCCGCCGCGGTGGGCCTCATCTGGCGCATGAAGGTGGCGCATGCCGCCGCCGCCGCGTGTGCGCCCATCGGCGCGTGGTTCACGGTGGCCGCACTCGGCACTGGCATGTTGTGGGGCAAGCCCATGTGGGGCGCATACTGGGTATGGGATCCCCGGCTCACGGCCGAACTGGTGCTGCTGTTCCTGTACTTCGGGTACATGGGGTTGCGCGCCGGCATCGAGGACCCCGTCAAAGCCGACAAGGCGAGCGCCGTGCTCGCCGTGGTTGGGGTAATCAATGTGCCTATTATCAAGTTCTCGGTGGAGTGGTGGAATTCACTGCACCAGACGGCCACGGTGATGCAGCTCGGCAAGCCGAAGATGAATGGCGACATGTTGTGGCCGCTGCTGCTCATGTTGCTGGGGTTCGCATTGTATTTCGTCACCGTACTGCTCATCCGGCTGCGTGCCGAACTGCTGCGACGCGAACGCAACGCGAGCTGGGTGCGTGAGGTGGTGGCATGAGCGAATTTCTCGACATGGGCGGCTACGGAAAATATCTCTGGCCGGCGTTCGTGCTCGGCTTCGGTATAGTCGTGCTCAACCTGGTGCTCGCGCTGAACTCACTGGCCAGCGCCAAGCAGGAAGCGCGCCGGCGCATGGAAATGTCGCAATGACCCCTCGGCAAAAACGGATGACCCTCGTCGCCGGCATCCTGGCCGGCGTCAGCGTCGCCGCCTGGCTTGGTGCGCGCGCATTCCAGGGCAACCTGATGCTCTACTACGACCCGACCGATCTCGCCGCGAAAATGCCGCCGGCTGGAGAACGATTTCGCCTGGGTGGCATGGTGGAGAAGGGCAGCCTGAAGGCAACCTCCGGCACGCTCGACATCCAGTTCCTGGTCACGGACTACAAGCACACAGTGCCGGTGAAATATTCGGGCATCGTGCCGGACTTGTTTCGCGAGGGGCAGGGCGTGGTCGCGCATGGCCACATGCAGGAGGGGACATTCGTCGCCGATGAAATCCTCGCGAAGCACGACGAAAAATACATGCCGCCGGAAGTGGCCGAGTCGTTGAAGAACAATCCGCCGCCTCCGAACATTCCCGCTGCCAGCGGCAGCGGAGGCACCTGATGATTCCCGAGCTCGGCCATTTCGCGCTGATCCTCGCCCTGGTGCTCGCGGGCGCGCAGGCGTTCTTCGGAATTTTCGGCGCCGCACGCGGTGATGCGCGCTGGATGGCGGTAGTCAGGCCGGCGGTGGCCGGGCAGTTCGTGCTCGTGTGCACGGCCATCGGCGCGCTGGTGCACGCCTTCGTCACTTTCGATTTCTCCGTGCTGTATGTCGCCAGCAATTCCAATTCGGCGCTGCCCACGTTCTACCGTGTGGCCGCACTGTGGGGCGCACACGAAGGTTCGTTGCTCCTGTGGGCTTGGATTCTCGCGGCGTGGACGCTGGCGGTGGCCATCGCCAGCCGCAATCTGCCGGCCAGTTTCGCGAGCCGCGTCATGGGCGTGCTCGGCTTCGTCAGCTTCGGCTTCCTGTTGTTCACGGTCGCGACTTCGAATCCCTTCGAGCGTCTCTTGCCTGCGGCGGCCGACGGCCGGGATCTGAATCCCGTGCTCCAGGATCCGGCGCTCGCCATTCATCCGCCGATGCTCTACATGGGCTACGTCGGCTTCTCCGTCGCGTTCGCGTTCGCTTGCGCCGCCATGCTCGAGGGCAAGCTCGACCAGGTATGGGCGCGCTGGACGCGGCCCTGGACGACGATGGCCTGGGCATTTCTGTCGGTGGGCATCGCACTCGGCAGCTGGTGGGCATACTACGAACTCGGCTGGGGTGGCTACTGGTTCTGGGATCCCGTGGAAAACGCCTCGTTCATGCCCTGGCTCGTGGGCACGGCACTCATCCATTCGCTCGCGGCCACGGAGAAGCGCGGCGTGTTCAAGAGCTGGACACTGCTGCTGGCGATCCTCGCGTTCAGTCTGAGCTTGTTAGGCACGTTCCTGGTGCGTTCGGGCGTGCTGACTTCGGTGCATTCGTTCGCGGCCGATCCCACGCGCGGCCTGTTCATTCTCGCGTTCCTCATCATCGTGGTTGGCGGCGCGCTCGCGCTGTACGCCTGGCGCGCGCCGATGCTGAGATCGCCAGCGGGCTTCGAGGGAACGGCGCGCGAGGCCTTCCTGCTCTATAACAACGTCTTCCTCGTGGTGGCCGGCGGCATGGTGTTCGTGGGCACGCTGGCACCGCTGGTCGCCGATGCCCTGGGGATCACGCCAATCTCGGTGGGGTCGCCGTACTTCGACTCGCTGTTCCCGATGCTCATGCTTCCGCTTGGGGCCCTGGTCGCCATTGGTATTCACTCTTCCTGGAAGCGCGGGCAGCTTGGAAATCATCGCGGGCGAGTCCTGCTGGGCCTTGGCGCCGCCGTGCTCGTCGGCCTCGTTCTCGTCTACGGCGTCTACGGCGCCGGCAAGCCGCTCACCCCGATCGGCATGGTGCTCGGCATCTGGGTCATCCTGTCCTCCTTGTTCGACCCGGTCGATCGCCTGCGGCGCCGCCTGACATTGCCCCGCGCCATCGTCGGCATGACGCTGGCGCACATCGGCCTCGGCGTCGGCATCGTGGCCATCTCGACCGTGGAGTCGTACTCCGTCGAGCGCGATGCGGCGATCGCGCCGGGCGAAACGCTGGCGATGGGGCGTTATGCCTATCGTTTCGACAGCATCAAGGAAATCGAAGGACCTAACTACAGCGGGGTTCGCGCCGAAGTCACCGTGCTTCGCGATGGGGTGCCAATGGCGGTGCTGCAGCCCGAGCAGCGCCACTACTGGGTGCAGCGCTCGACTCTCACCGAGGCAGGCATCGCCAGCCGCTGGAACTTGGATCTGTTCGTGGCGTTGAGCAATAACGTTGGCGGTGGGCGTTGGAGCGTCCGGGCACAGTTGCGGCCGCTCATCGACTGGGTCTGGCTGTCGGCCGCGTTCATGGCCCTGGGTGGCGTGCTCGCTGTAACGGATCGACGCTATCGGGTCCGCGCGGTGGCCTCGGAGCCGGCAGGTGCGCCGGCCAGCGAACCAAAAATGGCGCAAGGATCGGCGGCGGAAGCGACGTGAGCCGATTCCTGATTCCCGCCGCGATTTTTCTCGCGCTCGCGGGCGTGCTGTACGTGGGCGTCGTTCATTCGCCGAACAAGAGCACGATGCAGTCGGCGTTGTTGGGCAAGACCGTGCCGGATTTCAGTCTTCCGGTGCTCGACAATCCCGGCATGAACCTGACGAACACGCAGTTGGCCGGGCGTCCGTGGGTGCTGAATGTCTGGGGCACCTGGTGCGCGGCCTGCCGCGACGAACACCCGGTGCTGCTCGACATCGCGAAGCAGAACGTGCTGCCGCTCGTGGGTCTGGACTGGAAAGATGAAGACGACGCGGCGCTCGAGTGGCTTAAGCAGCTCGGCAATCCTTATTCGGTGGTGGTGGCCGACCGTGACGGCCGCACGGCCATCAACTTCGGGGTGTATGGCGCGCCGGAGACTTTCTTCATCGACGCTGACGGCCGTGTTCAATACCGGCACGTCGGCGCCATGACGGCCGAAGTCTGGCAGCGGGAGTTCCTCTCGCGACTTCCGCGAGGAGGTTTGCCGTGAGTTGGCGCATTCGTACGGCTGCCCTGGCAGTGCTCGGTTCGGTGTTGCTGGGTATTTCGCTCTCATCGGCTGCGTTCGACATCGAATCCATGCCGAATCCGGAGATGCAGAAGCGCTACGACGCGCTGGTTCACGAACTGCGTTGCATGCAGTGCCAGAACCAGAGCATCGCCGATTCTCCGGTGGGCCTGGCGGAAGACCTTCGCCGTGACGTGCGGGAGCAGATCATCGCCGGGAAGACCGACGCGGAAATTCGCGAGTCGATGGTCGCGCGTTACGGCAACGTCATCCTGTTCCGCCCGCCGTTCAAACCGTCGACCGCGTGGGTGTGGATCGCGCCTTTCCTGCTGTTGCTCGTCGGGGTGTTGGTCGCCGTGCGCATCGTCCGCCAGCGCGCGTCGATGGTGGCAGGCGACGAAAGCGTCGTCGAAACGGATGAGCCCGCGCGATGATCCTGACGTTCGTACTGATCGCGGGAACCCTGGCATCCGGCGCGGCCATATTGCTGATGCTGCCGCTCATGCGGCCACGGATCGATGCGCGGCCGGCAGCGGGCATCGCCGCCGCCGGTATGCTCATGGTGCTGTTGTTAGGCGGCGCCGCGCTGTATGCAGCTTTCAGCAACTACACCTGGGTCGAGATGCCGGACGCTGCCGAAACGCCGGCGGCCATGGCCGCGAAACTGGCGAAGCGCCTGGCCACCGAGCCGAACGATCTGGAAGGCTGGATGCTGCTCGGTCGCACCTACGGCACGCTCGAACAATTCCCGCTCGCCGTGCGCGCCTACCAGCGCGCCGATCGTCTCGCCAATGGCAAGAACGCCGATGCCATCGTCGGCGTTGCCGAATCCCTTCTGGCCCAGGACTTCGAGCAGATTCGCGGGGCAGCGGGGCACCTGTTCGACCGCGCACTCGTGGTCGAGCCCGACAATCCCAAGGCGCTGCTCTACGGCGCATTTGCGGCACTGAGCCGAGGTGAACAGTCCGGCGCGCGCGAACGCTTCCAGCGCCTGCTCACGCTGAATCCGCCACCGCAGATCCGCGACATCATCAACAAACAGCTGCTCGCGCTCGATGGTGCGGCCGCCGCACCGGCGCCGGAGCTGGCGCAAGGGCAGGGCCCGAAGGTTGCGGTGCACGTAACGCTGGCGCCTTCACTCGCAGGCAAGGTGCCCGCAGGCGCAGCATTGTTCGTGGCGGCGCGTGATCCGAAGTCACCGGGCCCGCCGTTTGCCGTCAAACGACTTCCCGCGGCGTTCCCCGTCGACGTGGAATTGTCGGGCGCGGACGCGATGCTCGAATCGCGGCGCATCACCGACGGACAGCGGCTCGAAGTGATCGCGCGTGTCGCCCTTGGGGGAACGCCGACCGCAACCAGCGGCGACCCGTTCGGACAAGTTAGCTATCATGTCGGCAAAGACGGAAAGCTGAACATCGTCATCGATCGGCTCGCGCCCTAAGCCGCAGTCGAAATATCGGGGTTCCCATGCAGGCCAAGCATTCGCTCGAGTTCGCGCGCGCGCCCGCGGTCTGGTCGATGTATCCCAGGATCATGATGTCGCGAAAACCTTCGCTGGTGCCCGAAGGCGGCGAGGTGCCGCGCATCGAGTCGCGCCTGGCCAAGGTGGTCATCGACCGCAAACATCTCGCGCAATATTCGGAGATCTGCGGCGCGGCCGCCGGCGCCACGCTGCCCATCGCCTATCCGCACATCCTCGCGATGCCGCTGCACCTGGCGATGCTCGGTGCCGAGGCGTTTCCCGTGAAGTTGTTTGGCCTGGTGCACGTGCAGAACCGCATCGCGATGCGTGAGCCGCTGTCGGCGGACGAGGCCGCGGAGATCCGCTGCTGGATCGAGGGTCACCGCGAGACCGAGCGCGGGCAGGAGTTCGATCTGCACACCGAATACGTCGTGGGCGGCCAACCGCGCTGGGACGAGACCTGCACATTCCTCGCGCGCAAACGCCTGCCCGCGGGCGCCGCAAGGACCACGACCATCAGCCGCACACCGGAAAGCAGCGCGGATGGCGTGGCGATCAGGTCGAGCAGCTTTCGCGCGCCGGCCGGGCTCGGACGCCGGTATGGCTTCATCTCCGGCGACGTGAATCCCATCCACATGAGCGACCTCTCGGCACGAGCCTTCGGCTTCCCCAAGGCGATAGCGCATGGCATGTGGTCGCTGGGGCGCCTGATTTCCGATTTCGAGTCTGCGCAGTTCGACGGAGGCTGCGAGCTCAACGTGAACTTCAAACTACCCATCTACATGCCAGCCTGGCTGATGCTGCAGCGTTGGGATATCGAGAACGGCTCCGCCTTCGCGCTGCGTGATGCTCAAGGCGAGAAGCCGCATCTCACGGGAACGCTGAAAGCGCTGCGATAAGCGTGCCCACGTGAAAGATCAGTCGCCGACGGTACCCGCCAGTCGGGAACAGCGGCGCGCCCTGCTGATGGCGGCGGCGGGCTTCTTCTGCCTGATGTGCGGCTACTACACGCTGCGGCCGATGCGCGAAGCGCTCGCGCTCGAAGTGGGCGTGCGATACAACTCGATACTGTTCGGCACCGTGCTGGTGTGTTCGGCGGCGTTGCTTCCGATCTATTGGTGGCTGGTGGGCCGCACGCCGCGTGGGCGTTTGCCCTGGCTGGTTTCGACACCATTCGTGGTGGTATTCCTCGCGCTCGCCGTTGGCCTCACCGCCTACCCGGGCGACCGCACTGTGGCCTTCGTGTACTTCGTCGCACTGACCACGGCGAATCTCTATCTCATTTCGCTCTTCTGGAGCGCGATGGCGGACGTGTGGCGTCCCGATCTCGCCAAGCGCTTCTACGGCTACGTGGCGGCGGGCGGCAGCGCCGGCGCCATCATTGGTCCGCAACTCGTCTTCGGGCTGGTGCACGAGATCGGCCCGGCACCGCTGATCGTGCTCGCCTGCGCGTTCATCTTGGGCTCGGCGATGTTCGCCTCGTTGGCGCGCCGCTCACTGCGCCGCGCGCCGGACGGTCGCGCGGTGCCGGATGCGGCCATTCCGGTCGGCGGCCGTGCGATCGACGACCTCAAGCGCCTGGTGCGTTCTCCCTATCTACTGGGCATCGCCGGCATCATCGTCGCCGGGCAGATCATCGGCGGATTCATGTACAACGAGCAGGGCAAGCTGGTGGCGGAGAACTACCATTCGCTGGCCGATCGCGCGGCGCTGTTCGCGCGCCTGGAGTTCTACGTCAACGTGCTGTCGCTGGTGTTCCAGGCCGTCGTGGTCACGTGGCTGACACGCCGTGGCAACCTGCTGCTGAGCCTGTCGGCCATGCCGGTCGTGATCGGCGGCAGCTTCGTGGTAATGGCGCTGTATCCCGCGGCCACCGTGTTCCTGGCGACGCAGGTGCTGCGGCGCGCCGCGGACTACGGGCTTGGCAAGCCAACGCGAGAAATGCTGTTCACCGTGCTGAATCCGGAAAGCAAGTTCAAGAGCAAGAGCCTCATTGACACCGTGCTGCAAAGGGGCTCCGACGCGGTCGCGCAGGGACTCTACCTGCTGATCGCCGGCATCACGCTCGCCGGCATCGCATGGATGTGCGCCGCGCTGTGCGTGGTGCTCATGTTCGTCACGTACGCACTGGGCAAGGGATTCGACGCCCGTCAGCCCGCCGCGACCGCTCCCCCGCCATGAACGCGGCCTTTTCAACGCTGCCGGCGCAACGCATCGACGCCGGGGGCAAGCCGCACGTCAGACTTGGCGAGGTATTCAGGCTCGCCGCGCCGCTCATGGTCACCAACGCGGTGCAGGCGCTGCTCAATCTGACGGACCTGTGGTTCATCGGGCGGCTGTCCACCGACGCGGTGGCGGCGCTCGGTGCTATCTACTGGATCATGACCTGCGCCATCCTGCTGTTCGGCGGCGTTGGACTGGCAGTGCAGACCTTCGTTGCACAGGCCTACGGCAGCCGGCGTGGTGCGTATGCCTCGCGGGCCTTGTGGAACGCGTTATGGGCCTCGCTGGCACTGGTGCCTTTGTTCGTGGGACTCGCGTTCGCGGGTCCTGCGCTGCTGCATCCCTTCGGCCTCGATCCGCATGTCGAAGCGCTGGCGCTCGAATACTGGATGC
Source organism: Steroidobacteraceae bacterium (assembly GCA_035630995.1). Taxonomy (GTDB): domain Bacteria; phylum Pseudomonadota; class Gammaproteobacteria; order Steroidobacterales; family Steroidobacteraceae; genus CADEED01. The sequence goes on from DASQJS010000418.1 coordinate 9,526, forward strand.
CGCGCATGGGCGGCGCGTTCATCGGCTCGATGGGCTGGGCAGCCATGGGCTTTTTCAACGGGATTTCCGCCGTGCGCTTCACCATGCTGGTGGTGGTGGTCACGACGATTGCCAACGCGATTCTCAACCAGGTGTTCATCTTCGAGCTCGGGATGGGCATGAAGGGGTCGGCCTGGGCGACGAACGTCGCCCAGATCATGGGCGTGGCGCTGGCCATGGTGCTGTTCCTGGGCGGCGATGTCGGCCGCCGGTATCGCGCCAGGCTGATGTGGCGTCCGCGCTGGTCGGTCATCCTGGCGCAGCTCAGGGTCGGCATGCCGATCGGCGTCATGTACGGCGCCGACGTTCTCGGCCTTGCGCTCTCGCAGATGATGATTGCGCAGACCAGCGCCACGGGCGCGGCCGCCACGCAAATCGTCATGGCGCTCACTTCGATGGCCTACATGCCCACGATTGGCATCGCGCTCGCAGGCACCACGCTGGTCGGTCAATCCATCGGCGCCGGAGACCGCGAGTGGGCGAATCGCCTCGGCAACGTGATCATCGCCATGTGTGCGGCGCTGATGGCCGTCGTCGCCATCCTGCTGCTGGTGGTCGGGCCGTGGGTAGTGCCGTTGTTCGTCAGCAGCGGGGGCCCGTCGGCGGGCGACGTCGTTACGCTCGGCCTCACGCTGCTGTGGCCGGCGGCCGCGTACCAGATCTTCGATGGCCTTTACTGCGGTTCCAGTTTCTGCCTGCGTGGTGCGGGAGATACCCGGGTGCCGGCGGCGACCGCGCTGGTCCTCTCCTGGTTCCTGTTCGTGCCGCTGGCGCACACGCTGGTATTCGCGCCCGGCAGAGGCTGGATAGACGGCCTGCCACAGTATGGGCTCGGTGCCAAGGGCGGGTGGCTCGCCCTGATGATCTACTGCACGTTGTTAGGCTGCAGCATGTTCTGGCGCTGGAGGCACGGCGCTTGGCGGGGCGTCAAACTGTAGACGGCCCGATTGCGGGCGTTGCCTGATCGACGGGCGCGCGCCGGCGTGCTTATGATCGGGGCATGACCGTCGTCCGCTACAAAGTCGAAAAGGGCATCGCGTGGCTCGCGATGAACAATCCGCCGCTGAATGCACTGTCGCATGCGCTGCGCGCTGGTGTCGTGAATGCGCTCGATCGCGCGCTCGCAGATCCCAAGGTCCGCGTCGTGGTCATCATCGGCAACGAAAGGGCGTTCTCGAGCGGCGCCGACATCAAGGAATTCGCCGGCAATGCGTTCTACGCGGAGCCGTTTCTGCCCGCCGTGGTGGATATCGTCGAAGCCGCGAACAAGCCGGTGGTGGCCGCCATCAGCGGCGCCTGCATGGGCGGTGGCCTCGAACTCGCGCTGGGATGCCACTATCGGGTGGCCCTTGCCAACGCCAGGATCGCGTTTCCGGAGGTCAAGCTCGGCCTCATTCCCGGAGCGGGCGGAACCCAGCGTTTCCCGCGACTGGTGGGCCTCGAGGGTGCGGTCAACATGATCGTTTCGGGGGCCACCGTTCCGGCTTCGACGTTCGAAGGCACCGCATTGTTCGACGTGTTGTCGAGCGAATCGCTCGAAAGCGCTGCACGCGACTTCGCGCTGAAGCTCATGAAGGACGCCAGGCCGATCCGGCGTGTGCGCGATCTGCCTTGCAAACACCCCCAGGCGGAGGCGTTTCTGCAATTCGCGAAGACGGGGATCACCTCGGTGTCGCGCGGTCTCGCCGCCCCGGTGCGCGCACTCGAAGCAGTCGGTGCCGCCGTTGTGCAGAACTTCGACGCGGGCATCGCGATCGAGCAAAAAGTGTTTGCCGAGCTCATGATCAGCGACGAATCGAAGGCGCTGCGCCATGCGTTTTTTGCTGAGCGCGCAGCATCAAAAGTGGCGGGACTCTCCGACAAGACACCGCAACGCAAGATTTCCACGGTCGCGGTGATCGGCGCCGGCACCATGGGCGGCGGCATCGCCATGAATTTCGCGAATGCCGGCATTCCGGTGACCATTCTCGAAGCGAAACAAGAAGCACTGGACCGCGGCATCGCCGGAATTCGCAAGCAGTACGAAGGCGCGGTGGCGAAGGGAGAACTGAAACCCGATGAAGCTGCAAAACGCGCCGGCCTCATCACACCATCTCTCGATTATGCCGCGGCGGCAAAGGCGGACCTCGTCATCGAAGCCGTGTTCGAGGACCTCGCCGTCAAGAAGACTGTCGTCCAGGCACTCGACAAAGTAATGAAACGTGGCGCGATTCTCGCCACCAACACCTCGACGCTCGATGTCGACCGGATTGCGGCGTTCACGAAGCGTCCGGGCGACGTGCTCGGCATGCATTTCTTCAGCCCCGCCAACATCATGAAGCTGCTGGAAGTAGTGCGTGCGGAGAAAACCCGACCCGATGCACTGGCGACGGTGCTTTCGCTGGCGAAGCGCATCGGCAAGACGGCGGTGGTCTCGGGCGTCTGCGACGGCTTCATCGGCAACCGCATGATCAACCAGTACTCGCACCAGGCTCTCTTGCTGCTCGAAGAGGGGGCTACTCCGCAGCAGGTGGACCGCGCCATCGAGAAGTTTGGGTTTGCCATGGGTCCGTTCCGCATGTCGGACCTGGCCGGCAACGACATCAGCTGGCATATCCGCAAGCGTCATTATGAAGAGCGCCCCAAGCAGAGAAAGATGCGCATCGCGGATCGGGTCTGCGAACTCGGGCGCTTCGGACAGAAAACAGGCCTCGGCTGGTATCGCTACGAAGCCGGCAAGCGCGATGCGATTCCAGACCCGGTGGTCGGCAAGATCATCGATGAAGAACGCAAGGCGTTGAAGATCGTGGCGCGCGAGATTCCTGATACCGAGATCGCCGATCGCCTGCTGTATGCGCTGGTCAACGAAGGCGCGCACATCCTGCAGGAAGGCATCGCACAACGGTCGTCCGACATCGACGTGGTGTATCTGGCCGGTTACGGTTTTCCCGTGCAGCGCGGGGGGCCGATGTTCTACGCCAGCCAGGTCGGCCTCGGGTCGGTCGTCCGGCGCATGAAGCAGTTCGGCTGGAAGCCGGCGAAGCTCATCGTGCAGCTTGCCGCGGCCGGAAAGTCATTCGACGGAGGCTACCGTGGTTGATGCCGTCATCGTTTCCACGGCGCGCACCGCGCTCGCCAAGTCCTGGCGCGGGGCCTTCAATCTCACACATGGCGCGACGCTCGGCGCGCACGTGGTCAAACACGCCATGGAACGTGCGAAGCTCGATCCGGCCGCCGTCGAAGACGTGCTCATCGGCTGCGCCAATCCCGAAGGCGCCACCGGCTTCAACATCGCGCGCCAGATCGCGCTGCGCGCCGGCTGTCCCGTGACGACCTCGGGCATGACGGTGAATCGTTACTGTTCATCGGGCCTGCAAACCATCGCGCTGGCCGCGCAGCGAATCATGGCGGGCGAGGGCGAGGTGTACGTTGCGGGTGGCGTCGAATCCATTTCGTGCGTGCAGAACGAACATCTGAACACCTTCATGGCGAAGGAGGCCTGGCTCGACAAGAACAAGCCGGCCATCTACTGGACCATGCTGCAGACCGCGGAGACCGTGGCCAGTCGCTACCAGATTTCCCGTGAAGCCCAGGATCGGTATGGCGTGCAGAGCCAGCAGCGCGCCGCGGCGGCCCAGGCGGCGGGGCGGTTCACCGACGAAATCGTTCCTATGGAAGTCATCGCCGGTGTTGCGGATCGCGACAGCGGCCGCCTCATGACGCGCAAGGTGACGGTGGCCGCAGACGAGGGCATTCGCCCGGACACTAACTACGAGGCGGTGTCGAAGATACGCTCCGCAACTCCGGGCGGTGTGATCGCCGCGGGTAACGCCAGCCAGTTTTCCGATGGAGCCGCAGCCGCCGTCGTCATGAGCGCCGCGCGCGCCGCATCGCTCGGGCTCGCGCCGCTCGGCATCTTCCGCGGCTTCGCCGTGGCCGGATGCGAGCCGGATGAAATGGGCATCGGTCCGGTGTTCGCCATCCCGAAGTTGCTGGAGCGCGCCGGAAAAACCGTCGCCGACATCGATCTGTGGGAGCTCAACGAGGCCTTCGCGGTGCAGGTGCTCTATTGCGCCGATCGGCTCGGCATCCCGAACGATCGCCTCAACGTGAACGGCGGCGCCATCGCCGTCGGACATCCGTATGGCATGACCGGAGCGCGCCTCGTCGGCCATGCGCTGATCGAAGGCAAACGCCGCGGCGCCAGGCTCGTCGTGGTCACCATGTGCATCGGCGGCGGCATGGGTGCCGCGGGGTTGTTCGAGATATGTTGAAAAACGTCATCGCGATCATCATCGCCGTTGCAGCCGGCGCCATCGGCTATTCATTCTGGATGCGAAAGGATGCGGAGGAAAGCCCGCTCAACGTGATGGTCACGCAGATGCGGACTCGCGCCATCATCGAGCACGAGCGTACGGTGACGGTCTGGTACAAGGCGTGTCCCGAAGTCATGGGCGTCAACCCGCAGGTCATGGTGATCTGGCCCGCCAAGCTCAACTACGAGCTCGACCTGGCGGATACCAAACTATCGCTGAGCCCCGACGGGGTCCTGCACGTGACGACGCCGCCGATCCGCGCAGATGATCCTTCCGTCCCGTCGGAAGTCGGGGCGTACATAGCGCAGACCTCGTTCTGGACGCTCGACAGCGAGCAGGCGATCGTCATGCGCGAGATGCAGAAGGCCACGCCGCTGGCGCGGCATCTCACCTCCTATTTTCTTCGTAACGACGCGGGTTTGAGCGATCACTTCAAGGAAGAACTGGAGACCTATCTGCGAGGAATCGCCGGCGCTCTGGGCGTGGTGATCACGAAGATCGAGATCGAGATCGAGATCCCGGTGGAGGTCGTCCCCATCCCGGCGCGGCCCGAGCTCTCGCTGTGTGAAGGCTCGGTGGCACTCGCCAACGGTTTGGGATTCGCCCGGCGCCAGGCCGACGGCACCACCATCGGCATCTACCCGAAGAAGGCGGCCGTAAAAGCGCTGATGCCGTAAAACAATTCCGCACGGCTCGGGGCTATGATCGGGGCGCAACTCTCGTCCCACTTACGGAGATCCGTCCATGGAAGCTGTCGATGTGCGTGGCCGATTTGTCTGGCACCAGCTGATGACGCGCGACGTGCCGGGCGCCAAAGAATTCTATTCAGGACTCATGGGATGGAAAGCGCAGGCCTGGCCGCTCGATCCCGCCTATACCGTGTGCCATGCAGGGGATGTGCCGGTAGCCGGCATCATGGAAATCCCCGCCGATCTACCCGCGGAAGTGCCGGCGCACTGGCTGCAGTACATCGGCACGCGTGACGTCGACGGCACCGCGGACGCGGCAGTTCGCGCCGGCGGCTCCGTCGTCAAGGCGCCCAGCGACATGGCGGGCGCGGGGCGTTATGCCGTGCTCAAGGATCCGCAGGGTGCGTTGTTCGCCATCATCGATCCGGAGAATGCGCGGGCCGAATCCGTGGGCACTCCGCCGCTCGGTACTTTTTCGTGGCACGAACTGGCGACCAGCGACAACGAAGCCGCCTTTGCGTTCTACAGCGGGTTGTTCGGCTGGGATGCCATGACGCGCATGGACATGGGGCCGACCGGCATTTACCTGGTCTTCGGCATGAATGGAGTTCAGCGCGGCGGCATGTACATCAAGCCGCCGGACTGGCCAGCGCCTCCGAACTGGATGCCGTATGCCCACGTGCCCAGTGTCGATGCAAGCGCCGCCAATCTCGAAAGCGTAGGCGCGCAGGTCCTGGTCGCGCCAATGGACGTGCCCGGCGGCAGCCGTATCAGCTCGTTCATGGATCCAGCGGGCGCACCGTTTGCGATTCATTCGTTCCCGTCAGCCGCGAAGCCAGCGGCGAAACCAAAAGCAAAACTCGCGGTCAGAGCGAAAGCGGCGAAGAAGCAGGTCAAGAAGCAGGCCAGGAAACAGGCCATAGCCGCTCGCAAGGCCGTGAAGAAGGTCGCCAGGAAGGCGACTCGGAAAGTCACGAAGGTCATGAAGGTCGTCAAGAAGGCCGCGAAGAAAAAGTCCGCGGCCCTCAGGAAATCGAAAGCAAAAATGTCGAAAGCCAGGAAAACGAAAGTTGCACGGAGGAAAAAATGACGGAACGTCGAGAGGTCATCAAGGCCGGGTTGGCAACTCTGGCGGGAACCCAGGTCATCAGCGCCTGGGCCGCTGAAAAGGAAAAGGACAAGGACAAACCGAAACCGCCGCCCGCGGCGCCATTGATGACCAAACCAGTGCCTTCGACCGGCGAACGCCTGGCTGCGGTGGGTGTGGGAACCAACAACTACAGTCCCACTACGCCTGAAGAACGTGCTGCGCGTCGAGAAGTGCTGGCCGGTCTCACTGCCGCGGGGGCTTCGGTCATCGACACGGCACCGGCGTACCGGCAGTCCGAAGAAGTCATCGGCGAATTGCTGGCCGACATCGGCAATCGCAAACACGCGTTCATCGCCACCAAGGTCACCGCGCCGGAAGGTAATCTCGCCAAGGGCATCGCGATGATCGAAGAGTCGAAGCGCCGCCTGAAGACCAACACGCTCGATCTGGTGCAGATCCACAGCCTGAATGGCGTCGACGTTCTGTTCCCGCATCTCTTCGAGCTCAAGAAGAAGGGGCAGGTTCGTTACGTCGGCATCACCACGTCGAGCTCCACCCAGCACGAGCAGATGGTCGACCTCATCAATTCACAGCCGCTCGATTTCGTGCAGGTGGACTATTCGCTCGGCAACCGTGCCGCAGCGGAGGCGGTTCTGCCGGCCGCGATGGCGAAGCGCGTGGCCGTGCTCATCAACCTGCCTTTCGGAGGGCGTCGCGAGGGCAATCTCTTCTCGCGGGTTTCGGGCACCGACCTGCCCGAGTGGGCCGCGGAGATCGACGCGAAGAGCTGGAGCCAGGTGTTTCTGAAATACGTGGTCTCGCATCCCGCGGTTACGGTCGCAATTCCGGGCATGACCAAGGTTGCGCATCTCGAGGACAATCTCGACGCCTTGCGCGGGCGCATGCCCGATGCCTCCCAGCGCGCACGTCTCGAGAAATACTGGGACAAGAACTTCGATTCGTGATCACCGGCAGCAAAACGCCCGTGAGCCTTGCAAGGCTCACGGGCGTTCTTGTTTGAAGCGGACTATTTACCGACGGCGTATTTCAGCGCGCCCGTAAGCAGGGCGACGATGTACGGCTCGCTGTAGTTCTCCGGCGCATGTCCGAGGCCGCTGTAGAACACCCGTCCGCCGCCGAAATCGTGGTACCACACCAGCGCATTGGGATTCACGTCGGCTTCGCCACCGTCACCGATGGTCGCGGGATCAACCGTGATGAGAACGTGCAGGGTCGGATCGAGATCCTTGTAGTAATACCACTCATCGTTACGCGTGATGGTCCTGGGTAATTTGGCGGTGGCCGGATGTTTCGCGTCGACCACCGTGATCGTCGCCTTCGGTGTGCCCTTGGGGTGGCGCTCGAAATAGCCGCCGATCATCCTGCCGTACCAGCCGGTGTTGTAGTGCGAATCGGCGGCGGCATGCAGTCCCACCACGCCCTTGCCCGCCTTGAGGAAACCTTGCAGCGCTTCGAGACGCGAACCGGTGAACCATTCCGACTCGGGCTTCTTGGGATCCGTGGAATTGCTCACCAGCACGATGGCCTTGTAAGCCGCCAGCTTCCCGGCGGTGAATACTTCCGGATCTTCGCTGACGTCGACTTCGTAACCCGACCTGGTGCCAATCGCCTTCAGCGCTTCGACGGCGGCCGGAATCGATGCGTGCACGTAGCCGGTATGCCCGGAGTACACCAGCACCCGGCCCTTGCTGGCGGCAATGGCGCTCGTCGGAATGCACATCGTTCCCAGGACAACGGTCAGGAGACCGATCAACGGTCGGCGTAGAGTCATGGAATCCCCTTCGTGAAAAAACGATCTATTTGCTTGTAATTGCGCTGACCGGCAACGGCACGCCGCGCGTCAGCGTGCGCATTCGCAGAACGCGATGGTTGGCGGTGATGAACAGAGTCGAGCCGTCCTCGCCGAATGCGACGTTCGAAGTCGGAACGCCCGTGAGGATGCGGCCGAGCAGGGTGCCGTCCGGCGCGTAGATCAGAACGCCACCGGGACCGGTAGCGAACAGGTTGCCTTGCACATCGACCTTGAGACCATCCGGTACGCCATCGCCTTCCTTGTACAGCGCGGCGGAATCGGCGAACACGCGACCTTTGTCGAGGCTGCCATCGGCGAGCACTGCATAGGCCTTCCAGATGGGCAAGCTGGCGCGCGCGTTGGCGACGTACAGCGTCTTGTAATCCGGCGAGAACCCAAGGCCATTCGGTGCTTCGAGTTCGGTGGCGACCGTGGTGATCTTGCCGTCTGGCGCGACGCGGAACACGGCGTTGAATGCCAGCTCCTTGTTGGGATCCGTGAACGTACCCGGCAGCCCGAACGGCGGATCGGTGAAATACAGCGCGCCGTGGTTGTCGAACACGAGGTCGTTCGGGCTATTGAGCTTCTTGCCGTTGTAGCTCACCGCCACGGGCACCATGGTGCCGTCGGCCTCACGCCGCGAGATTCGCCGGTCGCCATGCTGGCAGAGCGTGAGGCGCCCCTCGAGATCGAATGTGAGGCCATTGGAGCCGGGCTCGCGGCCAGTGAATGGCGCTGCACCGGTGTAGCCGCTGCGCTTCAGAAACTCCGAGACGCCCTTGTCGGCGTTCCACTTCATGATCACGTTGTTCGGGATATCCGAAAAGAGCAGGGACTTGGTCCGGGCGTCCCACAGCGGCCCTTCGGACCACTTCAGGTCGTCGGCGATTTTTTCTACCTTGGTGTCCGGCGCGATCAGCGCATCGAAGCGCTTGTCTAGTGATTCGAGTCGCGCGTATGGCGACTCCGCGGCAGTGGCGTTCAAACAGAAGGTCCCCCCGAGGAATAAAGCGAGAAATCGCGAAAAGTCCATTGAATTGATCCCCCCACGAGATGTGCGCCGAGGATGCGGGAGCCCAAGGATCGAGGCAACACAACGGACCGAGTGATCTTCGGGAACCTCGGCCGGCAGTACACGCTGGAAGTCCGCTACAGCTGTTTGTGAGGAGTGGACGGGCGGCGCCAGTTACCCGCGCCGCCCGGACCAAGCAGGTTCCAGGAGGCCCTATATAAGAATATCATTCACCATAATATACATTATGCGTAGTACGCTATTTATGCGGGGTGCGTTCCGATCCTGAATTCCGGGGAACCCTTCCGACCCTGAAACACCACAAAATTGCAGAAGCCACATCGTGGCGATCAGGATCCGCCATGCACCAGCAATCGTTGATGGCTTCGCTTCTGCTTTCGTTTGCGCTGCTGCAGTCACCAGCCGCATTGGCCGACGACGAACACAATCCGGTGGCCCACGAGCCCCGCATGCGGGAATCGACCGCAAACCTGGGTGTCATCGTCAAGCTGCGCAAGGACGGCGCCGGTGCGGCCATCGCAAAGCTGGGCAACGGCGCTGATCGCACAGCCGAACTCGCCCGGCGCACGGGGCTCGCGCTCGGACTCAGGCGCGAAATTTCCGACTTCATGCTCGCCAGCACAGTCGAGCTCGGCGACGCGAGCGCCGCGCAGATCCTCGAGCGCCTGCGGGCGGACCCGGCGATTGAGCACGTCTCGGTCGATCGACGCCGGTTTGCGCATGCGACGACTCCGAACGATCTGTTGTTCGGCAACCAGTGGTATCTGCAGAACACCGAGGTGTCCGCCGTGAATGCCATTGGCGCCTGGGACCGCGAAATTGGCTCCACGGGCGTGGTCATCGCCGTGCTCGATACCGGTGTGCTTTACGACCATCCCGACCTGGGCCGCGCCGACCGCGGCGGGAAGCTGTTGCCGGGACATGACTTCGTCACCGCATCGCACATGACCAATGACGGCGATGGCCGCGACGCGGATCCGTCGGATCCGGGCGACTGGGTCGATTCCACCGATAAGGCCAATACGCAATTTGCGAATTGCGAGACCTCGGGCAGCTCCTGGCATGGCACACGCGTGGCCGGGATGATTGGCGCACTGACTAACAATTCCTCGGGCGTCGCCGGCCTGGACTGGAATTCCTTCATCCTGCCGGTACGTGTGCTCGGCAAATGCGGCGGCGTCGACAGCGACATCCTCGCTGGCATGCGCTGGGCGGCCGGGCTGCATGTGGTGGGCGTTCCGGACAATCCCACGCCGGCGCGCATCCTGAATCTCAGCCTGGGCAGCAGCGACGCGTGCGAAGCGTCGTACCGCGACGTCATTGGCGAACTCGCCGCGCGCAAGGTTTTGGCCGTGATATCGGCTGGCAACGAAGGCACGGTGGTGTCATCACCGGCAAACTGCCCGGGGGTTGCGGCCGTTGCCGCTATTCGCCATGCCGGCAGCAAGGTCGGCTTCAGCAGCCTGGGACCTGAAGTGACGATCGCCGCGCCCGGCGGCAACTGCGTGAACATCAATGGCGGCCCCTGCCTGTTCTCACTAGACACGACTTCCAACAGCGGCACGACGGTGCCCGCGACGAACAACTTCACTGACCAGATCAACAGCAACCTGGGCACGAGTTTTTCGGCTCCGATCGTCTCGGGAATTGCGGCGCTGATGCTGTCCCGGAACGCGAACCTTTCCACCGAGCAGCTGCTGGCCCGACTGCGTGAAGGTGCTCGCGCCTTCCCTGCTTCGGTCGCCGACGAGCCGACCATCCAGGCCTGCCATGTGCCGGTAAACGATCAGGATTTCCAGCTCGCCCAGTGCCTGTGCACCACCGCGACATGCGGCGCCGGCATGGTGAATGCAGCCGGGTCCGTCGCGGCTGCCGAGCGGCCAATCGCAGCGGTTGCGCTACCGTCGGCTGTTGCACCCGGACAGAATGTTTCGTTGAACGCGTCGGCCAGCGCCGCCTCCTGCGGAAGGACCCTCGCGACTTTCGCCTGGACGGTGGTGGCGCCCACCATCAATCCACCCGTCATCACCGGCGCGAGTACCTCGGTCGGCACGGTCATCGCGCCGGCTTCTGGATCGTTCACGGTTCGCGTCACGGTGACCGATGACCAGGGCCGAACCGATTTCGCCGAAGTTACAGTCGCCCCGACCAACGTGGCTTCTCTCTCGCCGGCCAGCGCCGGTGCCGCGCCCTGCGCGACTCCGGTGACTTCCGGCCCCACGCCCGGGACGCCCGTGACGCCCACACCGGCGCCGAATCCGGCCCCAACCACCCCCCGTCGTGGTGGTGGCGGAGGAGGCTCACTCGGCCTGGTCACCCTCTTCTTGCTAGGTCTGTTGTGCCTGGCGGGAGAGCGTCGTCGCTCCTAGCGTATTTCCCGTTGCAATTGCTAGGTGTCGCGCTATATTCACGTCGTACGCCATTGACGGATCAGGGTCTCCGTTACAACTACAACTAAGGCGTTACGTGAGGTCTGCGACGCAGAGAGGGACTCGCGCCGCTCGCCAAGCGATAACGAAAGAACCAATGTCGCGTGTTTACGATCGGCTCGAATCCGCCACGCTCCTGCTCGCCCGTTCCGGCGCCATCAAGGAGCGTTTGACCGGTGCCTGGCGGCAGTGTCTCTGCAACATCGAACCCGAAGATGTCCCGCGCGAGCTCCGGCTGCCGTTCCTGGAGCTGACTTCCGCGATGCAGCGTGAGCGTCCGCTGCGCGGCGAGGATGCCGTGCGCGCCACCATCCGCAAGATGTCCAACGAGGAAGCCGAGGGCCACGCGGCGTTGATCGTGCGCATGTT